>DAOTWO010000355.1:0-2224 GCA_034435855.1 Thermomicrobium sp.
CCGCTCGAACTCTGGGAGACACCCCCCTTCGAACCCGTAGTGCGGGATGGCCGCCTCTACGCCCGCGGCGCATCAGACGACAAAGGCAACATGTTCGCCGCGCTGTGCGGGATTGAGGCGCTTATCCGGATTATCGGGCACCCACCAGTCAACCTCAAGTTCTTCTTCGAGGGCGAGGAAGAGATCGGCTCGCCCAGCATGCCTGGAGCAGTGCGGCAGTACCGGGAGCTCTTGGCCTGCGACGTGATCGTCTCGGCCGATGGCGGGATGTACGGACACGACCAGCCCTCGCTGACGCTCTCCTCAAAGGGGATCTGCGCCTGCCAGGTTGACCTGCGCACTGCCGCGACGGACATGCATTCTGGGCAATACGGGGCAGTCATCGCTAATGCCGTCCAGACCCTCGTGCAATTGGCAGCAACCTTCCATACTCCGGAGGGGCGCGTGGCAGTAGCCGGCTTTTACGATAAAGTGCGCGAGCTCTCGCCAGAAGAGCGGGCGGAGATCGCGGCCGTCCCGTTTGATCCGGAGGCCTACTTGGCCACTATCGGCGCCAAGACCTTCTGGGGGGAGCCGGGATACACGCCGCTCGAGCGCGCCTGGGCTCGGCCAACACTTGACATCAACGGCTTCTGGGGTGGTTTCCAGGGCGAGGGAATCAAGACGGTGACCCCCTGCGAGGCACACCTCAAGATCACCTGTCGCCTCGTCCCCGACCAAGATCCCGACGAAATCCTCCAGCTGATCGAGCAGCACGTCCAGGCACACTGCCCGCCGTGGGCCGACGTGCAGGTCACTCGCCTCCCGGGCTCCGCCCGCCCCTTCGCCATTCGGCGCGATCATCCGGCGCTGGCAGCCGCACGCGCAGTGCTGCGAGAGCTCTACGGTAAGGAACCACTGATGACTCGTGTTGGTGGAACCATTCCAGTCGCAGAGCTCTTCCAGCGTGAACTGGGCGCCGACATGCTCTTCTTCGCCTGGGGGATGCCCGACAACCGCGTCCACGCACCGAACGAGTCTTATCGGATCGAGGACTTCCGGACGATGTCCCGCGCCTATGTCCGGCTCTTGTTGCGACTGACCGAAAGCGCCACAGGGCAGTAACCGACCCGCACTGGGGCCGCGATTTTGCGCCTGGTCACGGCCCCAGTGCAGTAGCGTTGACGCTTACCTCTGCCTCCGTTGCAGTAGGTGATGGGCGTCAGGTCGGAGCGACGCGACGCTTTGTGCGGTTGGAACACTCACGGTGCTCAGGGGAGCCGATCCTCGCCGTCTCCTGTGAGCCACCGACCCGGCACAACCGCACTCAGCGTCCGTGCTGCTGATTCCTCGAAAGCTCGGGTCAGCGGCTCATCGAGCAGTCCATGCTGGAGCACTGCGGATGTTATCCCACGGGAGCCGTTGTTGGTTCATTGCACCGTTGCGACGTGCTCCGCTGTGGGATGGCGCCAGTGTTTCCCACACGAGAGGATGCCATGAACTGTCGAGTTGGACGCCAACGAAGACGACCATTTGGCCGCTACGGGGTGAGAAGTCTTGCCACACTCACGCTGCGGCACCCAGATGGTCATGTGGGGCAGCACTATCACTCTAGGTGCAGCTCACACCACGGCGTGGTTTGTCTGCGTCGCTGACCACCAACGGCGTGGGAGAAGGCTTACGATCGCAGATCACCTGGCGCCCTCAGATGCGATGTCGACGCATCGCCCGAGTATGGTGGACAGCTTCCCCCTGGTGCATGCCGCAGCGCCTTCACTGCACCGTAGGCAAAAGACGATGTACACATCCGCTGCATGGAGATGGAGACACATATTCGCCTCTTTTCCACTGGTGAAGCATCTCGAGCCCCAACTCTTGGAAGCGCATCGTTGTGTTGTCTTCGTTGTGCCTGTTGTCACACGAAGAGACGATCGCGTGCCATACGGCCACCACGGGTTCTTGCGCTTGCCTGGTGTGCTCTCCGCGCTTTCTCCTCGTGATTACTGGATCGTGAGGGACAGCGTAACATTAGGCGTGAGAGGGGGAGGGTTATGGTACGCCAGTTGCTCGTCTCCGTCCACGACGTGGCACCGGCGTACCTCGATGAACTACGCTGGCTACTCGCTGAGCTAGACGCGATCGGCGCACGGCCACGGAGCCTGCTCGTCATCCCCTGCCATCGGGGACAAGACGACGTGCGGCGGCACCCGAAACTCGTTGCGCTGCTTGAAGAGGAAGTTGCCAA
>DAOTWO010000356.1:0-3137 GCA_034435855.1 Thermomicrobium sp.
CCGTCTGGACGTTCGCCACGTTCCAGGATCGTGCGGCGAACGAGCTCCTTCACCAACGCATCGAAGAGTTCGCCAACTTCCTTCGCCGTTGGCTGTGCGGGAGCGGTGAAATTCTGGAGCTGAACTTCTGTCGGAGCGAAGTGGGCGATCACCTCTTCGCGCAAAGCTGCTGTCGCTTGTAGGCGCAGTGCCTTATCAGGGTTGAATACTGCTTCGCGCAACCGTTCGCCGAGGTAGTCCGCGATCTGCCGCTTGAGTTCCAGGTTCTCCTGCGGAGGCAGGAACTCACGCTTGGGCTTTCCGGCAATCGCCTGGAGTTCAAGTTGCATGGCGACGATGCGCTTGATCTCTTCATGGGCAGCGACCACTGCTTCAATGAACCGATCCTCAGAGATCTCGTCTGCCCGACCCTCCACCATGAGGATTGCATCGGCGGTGCCAGCCACCACAATCTCCATCGTGCTTGCAAGCAGCTGGTGACTTGTCGGGTTGATGACAAGTTCACCATTGAGCTCGCCAATGCGTACTGCGCCGACGGGGCCGTACCATGGGATGTCAGAGAGTGTCAGCGCAGCTGATGCACCGATGATCGAAAGGACATCTGGCTCGTTCTCCTGATCTGCAGAGAGAACTGTCGAAATCACCTGGACTTCATTACGGTAGCCCTTGGGGAAGAGCGGCCGGATAGGGCGGTCAGTCAACCGGGCAGCGAGGATTGCAGATTCCGATGGTCGTCCCTCACGGCGGAAGAAGCCTCCGGGGATCTTCCCAGCTGCGTACATCTTTTCCTCGTACTCGACAGTGAGCGGAAAGAAATCAATCCCCTCGACGGGCTGCTTGGCACCGACGACCGTCGTCAGTACCACCGTTTCGCCGTAGCGAACGAGCACTGCACCATCGGCCTGTTCTGCAACACGACCGGTTTCGATACTGAGGATGCGTCCTGCGATTTCGATGGAGCGCTCGTGGATGATCGGTGGCATGGCTCCGTCACTCCTCCGTTTCTTGAGTGTGCTCGCCTCAACAGTAACTCAGTCCATACACTGAAACGGCCCAGGGTACTCCTCCCCTGGGCCATACGCTCGATGCGCGAAAGGACTGATGCTGGGTATGCTGATCTACCCGGCGAGTGCTGACAACGCCGGGACGATCATGATCGGCACCGCGGTTATCCGCGGAGCCCGAGTCGTTGGATGAGTGCTTGGTATCGCTGGGCATCGGTCCGCTTCAGATAACGCAGCAGCCTTCGCCGCTGCCCGACAAGCTTCATCAGACCACGGCGCGAATGGTAGTCGTGCTTATGCTCGCGCAGGTGTTCTGTGAGAATGTTGATGCGTTCCGTCAGCAGGGCGACCTGGATCTCTGTGGATCCGGTGTCCTGTTCGTGCTGGCGGAACTGCTCGATGATCGCGGCCTTCTGCGCCTTATACAACGCCATCGCTTCGCGAATCCCCCGATCGCAGTGCGCTGCCTGCGCCACACATCTACAACACCAGCAGTATAGCAGAGAGGACGTATCGGTGCCGCAAAAAGAGTGCTCCGGGGATTTTCCCGGAGCACTCTTGAGCCCCTCCCGCGTCAAGATGGGATCTGGCGTTGCTTGAGCCAGGGCATCATGGCGCGGAGACGCTCGCCGACTTCCTCAATCGGATGCTGGAGGTGTTCTTGGCGGAGTCGGTAGAAGTTCGGCCGGCCGGCCTCATTTTCCGCGATCCACTGCTGCGCAAAGCGACCAGTCTGGATGTCCTGAAGGAGCTGGTGCATGGTTTCCCGGACGTGGTCGTCGATAATCTTTGGACCACTCACGTAGTCGCCGTACTCGGCGGTATCACTCACGGAGTAGCGCATGAACTTGAGACCGCCTTCGTAGATGAGATCGACGATCAGCTTGAGTTCGTTCAGCACTTCGAAATAGGCGATCTCAGGCTGATAACCGGCCTCGACCAGCGTCTCGAAACCGGCCTGGATGAGATGGCTCACACCCCCGCAGAGCACGGCTTGTTCGCCAAAGAGGTCGGTCTCGGTTTCCTCCTTGAATGTTGTCTCAATCACTCCCGCCTTCGTGCAGCCGAGTCCCTTGGCGTAGGCCAACGCGATCTGTTTGGCTTGGCCACTCGCGTTCTGATGCACTGCCAAGAGTGCCGGGACACCGATTCCCTGGACGTACAGATCACGTAAGATGTGCCCTGGACTCTTGGGCGCTACCATGGTGACGTCGACATCAGCCGGAGGGACGATCCGTCCATAGTGGATATTGAAGCCGTGGGCGAACATAAGAAGCTTCCCTGGCCGGAGCTCAGGGGCGACGCTCTCCTCGTACACGCCCTTCTGGACGTGGTCCGGCATGAGCATGGAGATGATGTCTGCACGGCCTGCTGCTTCACGCGGTGACAAGACTTCAAAGCCGTCGGCTTGGGCTCGATCCCGGCTGCGGCTGCCCTCGTGGAGACCTACGACGACCTGCACACCGCTATCACGAAGATTCTGGGCATGGGCATGCCCCTGGCTCCCGTAGCCGAGAATCGCCACCGTTTTGCCGGCCAGGAACTGCAGATCGGCATCTTTGTCGTAATAGATCGTCGCCATCGGTTGTCATACCTTCCGTTCGGATCAGTTCTCCGTACACGCGTTTCATGCTACAACGGGCTGCGGAACCGTCGCAACTGCACGTGTACCGCGTGCCATCGCAATGACGCCGGAGCGTGCCAATTCCTTAATTCCGTAGGAGCGGACCATCGTGATCAAGGAATCAATTTTGTCTGGCGGTCCCGTCACCTCAATGATGAGCGAATCTGGGGTTGCATCGAGGATGCGTGCCTGATAGACATCGGTGACCAACCGCATGATGTCACTTCGATTCCGATCAGTTGCCGCCACCTTGATGAGCGCAAGCTCGCGCTGGATAAGAGTCTCGTCAGTCACATCCGTGATCTTGATCACTTCAAGAATTTTGTACAATTGTTTGACAAGTTGTTCGATCTTCCGGTCGTCACCCTGCGCCACGAGTGTGATGCGCGAGAGGCCAGGCGTTTCCGAATGGCCAACTGCGATCGAATCGATGTTAAAACCGCGCTGGCGGAAGAGACTGACGATCCGATTCATCACTCCCGGCTTGTCTTCGACCAGCACGACGAGTG
>DAOTWO010000357.1:0-1722 GCA_034435855.1 Thermomicrobium sp.
CTCGTGCTTAAAGCGACCGAGTGCAGTCCGTTTCTTGGGGACGAAGGTGGGATCGTAGGGATCGATCTCGACGACCCAGCCGAAGCGGAAGGGTTCATTGGGCTCGCGGCTAACGTCAAAGCGGCGGTCGAAGCGCTCCCAAACGCGCTCGGACTTGCCGGCGGGGATGCCGTAGCGCTTGTGCACTGCAACTCGCGGATCGGTGGAGTCGAGCGCGTCGAGGTTGCCGAAGTATTGGTGGAAGTTCTCCTCGCACGTGAGGAGTGTTCCCCATGGAGTCTTGCCGCCGGCGCAGTTGTTGAGCGTCCCGAGGACGACGGTCCCGGTAGGGTCAGCGCTCGTCTTGAGCCAGTCTGAACCAGCAGCGGGGCCAGTCAGCTCGCAGCGGGTCGTCGCCGTAATGCGCCGGTTGTAACGGGAGCCGCGCAGATAGACCCAGTTGCCCCGACCGCGTTGCGTGATCTCGACAATGGTCACGCCGTGCGCTTCCAGTTCGACGGCGACCTGCCAGGGCTCTGGATCCCCTTGGCGATAGTTCGGAAACATCAATTCAGGGTTCGTGTACTCGTGATTGACAGCAAGCAGACCTCGGTTGGGGTTGTTGGTGAGGAGGGGGAGTGGGAAAAGGCCAACGAAGTCCGCGTTGTAGCCGAACTGACGCGCTTGGGCCTCTGGTGACTGGGCATCGACCCGGAACTCCGGACCCCAACTTTCCAAGGGGTCTCCCCAGCGGATGACCACGGTCGTGCCATATCCCTCGGGTACGGTGACGCGGTCGTCGGAATTCAGTCGGATGGGCCGGAAAGTCAGGCGACCACGGGTGCTTCCCTCAGTGTGACTGAGACTGGCTTGACCAAGAGCCAGAACGAGCGCAACGCCGGCGACACCGCGGAGCGCTGTGCGGCGGCTGACTCGCTGGGCGAGGATGGCCTCGAAGGTTGGGTTCTCACTGTGGTTACAGCTTTCGGTGAAGCACTTTTCTCCGCAAGCCCACCGGCACTTTTGGAGCCAAGCGGTGACAGCCGGAGAGAGTTGGAGTGTTCGCCGAGGGGACATTCCAACCTCCTTTCACGCTGACTCGATTTCGACAAGTCCTTCATAACAAGGCCAGAGTGACGGTGGATGAAGGAAACGTGGCCCGGAAATGAAGAAACGGTGAACTCGAGAGCAACGCAGAGAGGGCGCGGCAGCGAGCAACGAGGTGCTTTGCCAGCTCTCCTGGTCGGTGCATGCGACCACTGGTGGGGAGGGTGGTCTGGTATTGCGTGGGCGGGTGGTTCCGGGCGCTGCTCTCGCCTTGGAGAGGTTCGAGGACCAGGTATGTTCTCACGGTCAGGACGACGCGATTGAGGTTGAACAGGTAAAGCTGTGCTGGTGGTTACCAATAGCTGGAGCTTATCCCGAGAAGGTTGTGGGAGAGCGAATTTTTCAGGACTATGCTAGGATACGAAGGCAGTAGATAGCGAGGTGGGAGAGGGCGAGGTGCGTCGATGGAACTCGGGGGATTATTACAGAGGCGGCTTGCGCTGCTCTTCCCAGGACAGGGTAGTCAACACGTGGGAATGGGAGAGCGGGTGCATCAGATCTCAGAGGCGGCGCGCCGAATCTTTGCGCAGGCTGAAGAGGTTCTCGGTATGCCGTTGCGGCGCCTGTGCTTTGAGGGTCCAGCCGAGGAACTGGCGGATACCGCGAATGCGCAACCGGCCATTCTAACAGTTAGCT
>DAOTWO010000358.1:0-4172 GCA_034435855.1 Thermomicrobium sp.
CGGCCCGAGCGGCTGATCGGGGATAAAGCCTATGACAGCGACCCTCTGGATGAAGCTTTGGCCCAACAGGGGATCGAGATGATCGCTCCTCACCGAGAGAACCGAACGAAACCCCCGACGCAAGATGGAAGACCCCTGCGGCGTTACCGCCGACGCTGGAAAGTCGAACGGCTGTTTGGCTGGCTGCAAAACTTTCGCCGACTGGTGGTGCGTTACGAGCGCCATGTCGAGAACTTCCTCGGCTTCGTCCACCTTGGTTGCATCCTCATCTTACTGAGGTGCTATTTATGAGACCGCTTCTAATTATTTTTTCCGCTTTCATTGCGATGACAGCACGTCTGGTCTACCCGCAGGCCCAAGAGCGCGACCAAACAATAAAACTCAGTGCAGAGCTTGTCATGCTCGATGTGCACGTTGTAAACAAAAAGACGGGTAGTGCTGTGAGCAATCTCAAAAAAGAAGATTTCTCGATCTATGAGGATGGTGTAAGACAGCAGATAATTCACTTTAGTCAAGATGCGTTGCCACTTTCAATAGTGCTTTTGTTAGATGTGAGCGGAAGTGTGCTGCCAATAATGAAGCAAATACGCGATCTAGCACTTGAGGCTCTACAGCATTTGAAACCTGAAGATGAGATTGCACTTATGGTCTTTGCAAGAAGAGCGAAACTCATTCAGGACTTTACTAAAGACAGACAGATCATTGTGGATCAGATCAAGAGGGTAAATGAAGAAGCCAATGTAGGTGGATCTACTTTCATAAATGACGGTGTCTATCAAGCAGCGGTGCATCTGCGGAGCGCTTCAAACCCCAGCAGTCGCCGTGTGGTTATAGTGATTACAGATAATATTTCGAATCAACCATTTTTCATAGGTCCCTCTGAACAGGAAACGCTTCGTGAACTTTTTGAAAATGGAGGCGTTGTATGTGGCATCTTTGTCGAGAGTCGGTTCAGCAAGGTAGAAGGTGCAACGAATAAGAGCGTGTTCTTCTGGAGGAAGGTGCTTTATAGGGGTAATATTAATATCTACGCCAATGAGACTGGAGGCTTAGTGTTATGCGCCAAGAAGGGAGAAGTAGGAGAAAAGCTTACCGACCTAATAGATCAGCTACGGACGCGCTACACCCTAGGGTATATGCCAACAAATAGGAAACGGGATGGAAAGTTCCGCAAAATAAAAGTATTCGTTTCTCCTGATGTTGAAAAGCGAGAAGGGAAGCTAGCGATTTCGGCTAGACGAGGCTACTATGCAAAATAACGCAACTTCCACAAAGGGCACTAAGAAACTCTCTCAAAAGGTCTGATAGGCTAAAGTGCGAAACCAGAGCAGCGCGCAAGCACATTGGATGGCAGCTCCACATTGAATCGTGGTCATGTGCACCACCTGGCAACAAGGAGTTGAGTCAGCCGCGGAGGGCAACCCCGGCGCTTGGGTGGGGACCACGAAGGTAGTGGCATATGAAACGTCGTCAGTTCTCCAACAGGCGAGCGGTGGTCAGTGAGGCCAACAGCCATTGCTGGCCTTTTGTAGAACCACTTGTAATAGGTCAAGAGATCGTTACCAGGGCCAAGGAGCCAGTGGGCTGCGATTCTATCGCACACCACCGGGGGCAAGAGTGCAAACTCGACAGGCGCCTGCAGCCCTAACTCCCTGAGCTTGCGCCACGGGCTCACTCCGTCCATCCCCACTCCACTATGCGGTCGCTCCACATTGTAATAGTAGACCCACTGCGCTGCCCGCCGCACCAGCTCCCGCTCGTCCCGGATGCCCATCAACAGGGGCAGGGAGAACTCCTCGTCATCGGTGCGATGGCTCCGCTCTACTCTGCCATTGTAGCCCTTCCTGCCCAGGGGGAAGCGTACGAGCTGGGCTCCTAAGGGCTGGAAGAATTGCTGGTTGAGTCGCTCGATCTGCCGCAGGCTCTCCCCGCCCCACTCGCTGCCCCAAGCGGTCTGCCACTGGAGCTCATGCGCTCGCAGCCAGAACAAGACCAATCCGGCAAAGCATGAGCGCCTTGGTCCGGGTCAATTGGTGGCTGAAGGCCAGGAACCTCAGGCGGGTGCGCCCCTCCAGCAACGTCCACTGGTAGCGCGGCAGCTTGGCCGGCGTGAGGTGATGGACGAGTTTGGGGCCCAGGGTGGCTTGATCGCGGATGTCCTTCACATCCACCTGGGCAAGGGCAAAGGGCTGCTGAGTGGGCCGCGTAGCAGATTTGCCGCTGGCGCCGGGGCTTCACCAGGCCGTTTCTCCGTAAGATATGGCGGAGTGTTGGGGGAGGGGGCGAGGCGCTCTTGATGCCACAGCAGGCGGCTGAGCCGCTCTCTCCCAAAGCCGGTCTGCTGGTTGAGGCGCACGATCTTCTCTTCCAGGGTGGTGGGAGTCCGCTGCGGGCAGCAGTGGGACTGGCGGCTGCGGTCGGCTAGCCCCGGTGCGCCCTCGGCGTGGAAGCGGCGCACCCACGTCCGGACCACCTGACGGCTGGTCTGCCACAAGCGGGCGGCATCTGCTGAGAGGTCTGGACCAGTTGGCGTCTTGCTTGTTCTTTGTTCATGGCGTAGACGTGCTGATACGAGACTTCCATAGCGAGCCTCCTCTCTGGGCACTCTTCCATAGTCGTGCCCATGAGAGGATGCCCGCTTTCCTCAGCCAGCGCCAGACCTCCCCCCTGGTAACGATCTCTTGGCGCAGGGACCGGGTTTCCTTGCAGCGGCTACGGAGAGGGGCTTATCATGAAGGATATCTTGCCCGTCTTTGCAATTCTGGCCTTTTTCATGCTCAGCTTTTGGGGCAAGCGGCGGGCCCAGACAGTATTCGACCTCGTGTTGTCTGCCAGTATAATGGTCTTCTTTCTGGTCATGGCCTTTGTAGATCGCGCCCGGATGTTTCCCTACTTGTTTTTCGTTATTCTTGCGGGAGCGCTTGCCTGGCGAAGCGCTCGATCGTCGGGGTTACTCAGTCAAGGCGGTTTCGGTGGTTCTCCCCGTTCATGAGGCCAAGCTTTAGTCTGGGCGGGAGTTTCGACACGCGGTTTGGAAAGGGGCTCCTTAAGGCGGCAAGGAAAGCCTATTCCAGATGTCGCTACGTTTCTTTTCCGAATCTATTGGAGCCCCATGGTTCAGCAGAGAGGTATGACAAGATCCTTGACCTACTAACTGTTCCTGCGCTTGTAATGTGAAACCCTCTTTTAGCAAGCCAGTTGCGTCTTTCATTCGTCAAGAAAGTTAGACGAAACACTATAATCGCTGGTGTAGTTGGTGCTGAGTTGCGCCGCTTACTCCCTCAAGAGACTCTCGGCTTCTCAAAAGCAGTGATTTACGGTCATGGGTAGGTTTTATCATACTGATCGGTGTCTCTCCGATTGTTAGCCTCAGTAAGCCTTTCAAGAAGCAGTTTGTTAGGGAAGTGCCGGCGCAAGGCAGTAAATAGAAAGCAGGAGGGAGTATGCTTGTCCCTCCCTTCCGCTGTCCGCCGGCTGCTTTCTGGCTCTCACTGCCTTGATCTACATCAAGAATGGCGTTGATCTAGATCAATGACATGAAAAAGTCGAACTCAATATACTGGCAGCCGGTTCTCGATGAAGAACTGGAGTCCGCAGGCGACTGCGGACTCCTATTCCAACAACAGAGGAGGAAGGGACGATGAAGAGGTGCTTGGTCACCTTGCTGATCTTTGTTGTCGCCTCAGGTGTGTTGCCCTCGGAGCGCGCTTCGATCTCAATCCTTGGATCGAGCGACTCCGTCACAATTGCTCAGACGGGTCCCAACTCCGTACATGTAAGAAGGACGACGCGAGCGTTTTGGGACACGTTCGATTTCACATTTGATGGTGCTCAGGTGGTAACTGGACCGGCGGCAGCAAACATGGCCCGGGCTCTGATGGGCGACCGGCGGATGAAACGCGGGCGAAAGTTTCTCGCCAATAGAAGGTTCCACTTAATTCTTGACGATGCCGTGGTCATCGTTGGCAATCGAGGCAAGCGATTAGTTTTCGTTCCTTTCAGTGATGGAATAGGTGAGCGCGAAGCCTACCTGCTTCATACGAGCAAAGGCGACAAGGATGAAGTTACAATAGCCGTACTTTACTTCAACTCGAGACAAGCCTACGCTAGGATAAGGGTAAGTTATTTTGGATTGCAGGAGGAGCTTTGGTGGCCAGTTGTTGAAGAGGCAT
>DAOTWO010000359.1:0-4465 GCA_034435855.1 Thermomicrobium sp.
CTGCGGCGCCGAGGGGTGGCCTACTGAGAACACGTAGCGTCCCGTAATGAGGTGGCCGTCACGCCCGAGCACCGAGTAGCGCACCACATACGTGCCCTGGGCCGTGAACTCTTCGAGTGGCACGCGAAGCTCGGTCTGGTCCTGTCTCGAGCGTGAACCAGCAGCATCGAGTTGGAGGCGTTGCCCATCGGGGCTAATGACGATTACTCCGGTACCGACAGGATCAACCGGTTCGGAGAAGCGCAGTACGACGGCCTGCGGAACCTGATCTAAGAGGGCGTTCGGGCTAGGTTCGGCATCGAGCAAAATGGCGTGGGCAAGGGCCTTTCGCGGGAAGCCGATGCCGACGATAATGACCAAGAGAAGGAGTACCCTCAGGAGTCGCTGATGCTGTTTGACAACGTGTCTGACCTGTGGCATCGTCCCTCAATCCGTTTGAGATGGTAGCAGGCGAAAGAGGTGCCTGGTGATTCCTGCTCCACATCAATTCTTCTCTCTTGTCGATCCGGAGGCTGGCATACGAATCGCCTGGCGGGTGGTGGTAGCCGACCGCTGGTGGAGTCGCCTGCGCGGATTGTTGGGACGAGCCGGTCTCGATGAGGGTGAAGCGCTTGTCCTGACACCCTGCTCGGCAATTCACACCTTCGCCATGCGCTTCCCGATTGACGTGCTGTTCCTTGACCAGCAGGGAGTGATTCGATGCGCGCGGCGGGCCGTGCCACCCTGGCGTCTTGGGCCGATCTGCCGCGGTAGTGTCGTTGCAGTGGAACTGCCGGTGGGGACGATCGACCGGTACGGCCTTGAGCCGGGCAGAAAATTGCGTATCCAGCGGAGCAATCATGAGTCAAGGGGCGAGAGGTGATCGTCTTTTGCTGGCGCGCTTGATATCCTGGCTTGTCACGACGGCGGAGCGGGCTGTCTTTACGCCCACATGCGGTGGTTGCGGGTGGCCAGGCGTTTGGTGGTGCGCTCGCTGTTACGGTGAGCTGAGACCGCTCTCCGTGTTTACACATCGTTGTCAACGGTGTGATCGTCCTTTGACATCAGATCACAGTCGCTGTCCTGATTGTTCCAGTTGGCCGCCGTCTCTCGTGCAGGCTCGTGCGCTGTACCTCTATGAGGGACCGGTGCGGACGGCGTTGCACCGTGTCAAGTATCGCGGTGAGCGTCGGCGAGGTGAGTTCCTGGGAGAACTTCTCGCTTCCTCGGCCGAGGGATTGGTCGGTAAGCAGTGTTCCGCAGTGCGTTGTGTCGTGCCGGTTCCGCTGCATCACACACGGCTGCGCGAGCGGGGCTTCAACCAGAGTTCCTTGCTTGCTGCTGCGGTCGCACGCAGGCTTGCTCTGCCATTGGAGGAGGGGCTCGTGCGTCTCCGTGCGACTGCGACGCAAGTCAGCCAAGATCGGGCCGCGCGATGGGAGAATGTTGCCGGGGCCTTCGCATGGGTTGGTCAACCGCTCGAGGGAACAGTGCTTCTGGTCGATGACGTGGTGACGACCGGGGCAACGGTCATCGCGGCGAGCGAGGCACTGATCACCGCGGGAGCTCGTGCAGTCATTGTGCTCGCACTGGCTCGTGCTGCAGCAGTCTAGAGCGCTCGGGTCAGCTGTGAGATGCGCTCTTCTGTCGCCGCACGGGCCCACTCGTCGGCCTCGAGAATGGCGTCCAAAGTAAGGGGGCCACTGGGCGGACGGTGTTGCTCAAGGACAGAGTGCACGACCGGTACGATGTCAGTGAAGCGGAGATGGCCGGCGAGGAATGCCTCGACCGCCACTTCGTCTGCTGCACTCAGCACAGTGGGGTATGTGCGACCGGCAAGACCGGCCTCCCGGGCCAATTGGAGGGCTGGAAACCGCTCGGGATCGGGAGCGTAGAACTCTAATCGTCCGATTTGTGACATATCGAGTGGGAGAACCGGACTCGGCACACGCTCCGGATAGAGAAGCGCGTACTGGATCGGCAAGCGCATATCCGGATACGCAGCGTGAGCAACCGTGGAGCCATCGCGGAAGGTGACGAGTGCGTGGACGATGCTTTGGGGGTGGATCGTCACGTCAAGAAGCTCGTAGGGAAGATCAAAAAGCCAGTGAGCTTCGATGAGTTCGAGCCCCTTGTTTATCAAAGTTGCCGAATCGACCGTCACTTTTGGCCCCATGCGCCACGTCGGGTGGGCGAGGGCATCGGCGGGAGTCACACGCTCGAGTTGCTCCCGGGTTGCCAAACGGAACGGCCCACCGGATGCGGTGATTGTCACTCGTGCGAGTTCCTGGCGCTGGTGTGGGAATTGGAGAAGCTGCCAGAGGGCACTGTGCTCACTATCAACTGGCCGGATCTGAGCACCGTGCTGGCGCGCTGCGGACATGAGGAGTTCGCCGGCGCAGACGACGCTTTCCTTGTTGGCGAGAGCGATCGTCTTCCCAGCGTGTGCGGCGGCGAGCGTTGGGCGCAGACCGCTATTGCCAGCGAGCGCGATCACGATAATGTCAGCGTCAGGAGACGTTGCGGCAGCAATCAGGCCTTCGGTGCCCACAAGCACCGTTGGTGCCTCAATTCGCGATCGATCGCTTTCGTTTCCAACGACGACAAGTTCGGGTCGGAATGCTGCAACTTGAGCAGCAAGAAGTTCGACATTCCTCCGCGCAGCGAGCGCAACGACGCGGAAACGCTCAGAATGCTCTGCGATGACCTCCAGGGTCTGTCGTCCGATTGAGCCGGTCGAGCCAAGGATGCTCACACGAAGGGTCATCGAGTTCCTCCGACCAGGAGTGTAGCAAGTAGAAGCGTGGCGGGTATGGTCACGAGGAGCGCATCAATACGATCCAGCACACCACCATGCCCCGGTATCGATCGGCCGAAGTCTTTTAATCCGAGCCCGCGCTTCAAGAATGATTCGGCGAGGTCACCAAGTTCAGCCAGGACGCCAAGTGCTGCTCCAGCGAGTCCACCTACCCACGGTGAGAGTGGCACTCCGAAGAGCCATGCTCCGAGCATGCCGACGAGGAGACCGGTCAAGAACCCAGCGACAGCTCCCTCCCACGTTTTCCCCGGGCTCAAACGGGGAGCGAGTTTTCGATGTCCATACCTGCTTCCGGCAAGGTAGGCGAAGGTGTCGGTAAGCCATGTGACAGAAAGGGCCCAGGCGAGCCAAGCGAGTCCGAGAGCGGTCCGTTCGGTTCCCAAGAGTGCCGCGAGGCGCTGGAGCCAGGCGGCATGTCCAATTCCCTCGATTGAACGCAGGAGAATGGCAGTGCAAAGAGGGGCACCAAGATAGAACCCACCGAATGAAGCAAGAACACCTCGTTGCAGCCCGTCTCGGTGATCGGCAGTGCAGGCATACCAGGCGATCGGCGTTAGGGAAGCACTGATGACTGCGATCAGCATGACGGCCGAAGAGTCAAACAACTGAACGGTAATGAGCAAGATGCTTGCTGAAAGGACGATGCTGAGCGGTTGGATTGGTTCACGAGTCACGCGAGAAAAACCGCGTGCGAGTTCGCGTGCGCCTTGCAGAAGCACAGCGAAAATGAGGACGAACCATGCCCAAGTGCCGAGCACCAGCGGCACGAGCGTCACAATGACGACCACCGTTGCGCTTACGGTGCGCTGGCGCACGGTTCCGAAGCCGTGAGGGATCGAACCGGGTTGCATAATCCGCCGAAGCGACGTTCTCGTCGCTGGAAATCACGAATTGCGGTCTCGAACTCCTCAGGAGTGAAATCCGGCCAAAGGGTTGGCGTGAAATAATATTCAGCGTAAGCAGCCTGCCACAGGAGAAAGTTGCTCGTTCGCAATTCTCCTGAGGTGCGAATAACGAAATCTGGCTCCGGTATACCCGCAGTGTAGAGATATCGTTCCACGGTGGCCTCGTCGATGGCCTCCGGTGGGATACCCTCGCTCACGATACGTCGAATTGCGTGGACGATCTCAGCGCGTCCACCGTAATTGAAGGCGATAGTCAACACGATTCGGTCGTTGTGCTTTGTGAGCTCGATTGCGTTCCGAATTTTCTGCTGCAGCGCAGGTGAGAGTCCTTCCAAGCTTCCGATATGCCGAAGCTGTGCTCCGTGGCGGTGCAGTTCCTCCGTTTCCCGTTCAATCACCTCGCTCAAGATCTGCATCAGTCCATCGACCTCTTCTCGCGGGCGGCGCCAGTTTTCGGTCGAGAATGCCCACAGGGTCAGATAGCGGATTCCGAGCTCCGCAGCCTTGAAGGTGATTGGGCGGATATTCTCGGTGCCTGCGCGGTGACCAGCAAGCCGAGGGAGACCGCGCCGCGTTGCCCAACGGCCGTTTCCATCCATGATGATAGCGACGTGGGTCGGGACCAGACCAACGCAGGTCTGATCATTCTGGTGGCTCGTGGGGGAGCGCTCAGACTTCGAGGATGTCATGCTCCTTCTGCTTTCCGAGCTTTTCAGCCTCACCGATATACCGGTTGGTAAGATCTTGGAGGCGTTGCTCTGCT
>DAOTWO010000360.1:0-6640 GCA_034435855.1 Thermomicrobium sp.
CTGCTGCGCGAACGTGGCGTTCAGGAGTATGACCTCTGAACGAGGGGGAGCGGGATGGAGTTTGGGCTGGCCGAGATGCAGATAGTTGCGCTGCTCGGTCTCTTGGCGATCGCCTCGCTTGCTGCGTGGAGCTCTGCCTCGCTGTGGCATCGCCAGCGCGTGCTGGAACGGGCGGTCGCCGAGCTTGCCACTCGGTTGGAGAGCGGAGACGGCAAGGATCGCGGGGAGGCAAGTGACGAGCATCTGCAGGATGCCAGTACGGCAGTGGCCGAGCTGGTCGCACTCCTGAAAGCAACCGACCGAGCTACCTTGGAAGAGACGCTCCGGCCGCCGCTTGACCTCTCGCATGCTCGCGCAATTGACGCCGATGGAGGCAGTGAGAGGCTACACCGTCGCACTGGCCTCACGGGGGATGAGACTTGGAGTGGCTGGGAGGCGTGAGCCGTGCGCTGGGTAGACGGGGAAAGCTTTGCCAGCGAGACGGGCAAGCGCTCCAAAGGGCGAGCAGTCCCGGTGATCAAGCCCACCTTCACACTCTGGCACGTGCTCGCCATCGGGCTCACGCTGGCGGCGGTGATCTGGCTTTGGGTAGCGGAACGGACACGGGCCGAGGCGTTCCCGGTGCGGGTAATTCTCTCACATGTGCCGACGGTGAGTACATGGGGACCACCACAGGCAAGTGGGGTCGTCTTGATCACCTTCCGTGAGGGAGACGTGCGTGCCGACTTCGTTGATCTCCCTATTCTTGATGGGAAAGACCGCTACGCGCTGTGGCTGATGCGGTCAAAGACCGGAGAGGCATACCTGCTTGGGAAGTTCGACGTCAAGCAACTGCCAGTGACACACGTGGATCTTCTCCTGCCGGAGCCGATCCCAGAAGCCGGTTGGGATACGGTGCTGGTAACGGTCGAACCAGAACCGGATCCCGATTCGGCTCCAGATGCGCGCCGTGTCCTCATCGGTGCACTCCCAGGGACCCCAGTCGAGCTCGAGCTCCTGCCACCGACGCTTCCCCAAACCGGCAAGGGACGAGCAGCGGAGCACCTGTTGGGGCTCATCCTGGTGAATGCCGGTTGGCTCGCGGCAATGGGGCTTGGTCGTCCGTGGCGACGCCGACCAGCGGTGGGGAGTGAGACATGATCCGCACCATTTACCAAGCAGCTGCTGGGATGATGGCGCAGTTCGCTCGGCAGCTGACGCTGAGCACGAATCTGGCCAACATCGATACGCCAGGCTACAAGCAGGACGAGAGCACCATTCGAGACTTCCAGCAACTCTTCCTTCTCCGACTGGGACACGGGCAGGCAAGCCCGGTCGGGACACTCTCAACGGCGGTTCGCTGGGATCAGCCGCGGATCGACACTGCGCAAGGCGCACTGGTCGAGACAGGACGGTCGCTGGATTTGGCGATCGCTGGCACTGCCTTCTTTGCGATTCAGACGCCTGAAGGCGTTGAGTACACGCGAGACGGGCGCTTCCAGCTTGATGCCCAACGGCGTCTGGTCACGGCCGATGGATATCCGGTGCTCGGCGAGCAAGGACCATTGGTGCTGCCCCCGGGAGACGTCTGGGTAGAACCCGACGGTACGGTCCTGGTGGGGGACCAGGTGATCGGTCGCTTGCTCCTGGTGGAATTTCCACCCGAGACGCAGTTCGAGCGAAGCCCAGGAAACCGGTTGCGCACGGCAGCAGCGGGGACTCCATCGCAGACCGCAGGTGTGAGCCAGGGGTTTCTCGAGGCAGCGAACGTTGACCTGACGAAGACGCTGACGGACATGCTGGCGGCAACACGGAGCTATCAGCTGGCTGCCCGCACGCTCCAACTGGCCGATGAGACGTTACGGCTGGCAGTGAACTCGGTTGGCCGAGTGACGCAAGGGTGAGGAAGGTCGCGATGGAAGCGCTCTATTTCCCTGCGGTCAGCGGTGCACGCGCCCAGCAGATCCGACTCGACACCATTGCGCACAATCTGGCCAACGTGGAGACGGACGGCTTCAAGGCTGTGCGAGCCGAATTCGCTGCAATCCCACCGCAAGAGTACGTTGTGGCACGGGCAGGAGCGGCCACGCTTGGGCCGGTCGGCGTGGGAACTGGTGTGGAGCTGGTCGGAACCACTCGCCAGTTCACCCTGGGGCCGATTGTAGTAACCGGTGACGCGTCCGACCTTGTGCTTGCCAGGGCAGACACGTTTCTCCCGGTGCAGCTTCCGGACGGGACGGTCGCCTACCGGCGAAGTGGGCGCGTGAGTCTGGACGGAGCGGGCCGGCTGGTCTTCGAGGACGGGAGCCTGCCACTACCACCGCTCGTTCTTCCAGCCGGAGCACAGTTGGATCAGATTGCTCCTGATGGGACCATCTTCGTGCGGGCACCTGGAGCAGGTGACAGACAGCCAGTGGGACGCCTCGAGGTTGTCCGCTTCCCAAACCCACAGGGCTTACTCGCGGCTGGTCAGGGACGGTGGTTAGCAACCGAAGCAGCGGGACAACCGGAAGCTGCGGGAGCTGGTGAAGGGAGCGCGCCACTCGTCCTGAACGGTGTGCGCGAGCACTCCAACGTTGATCTCGTCGATCAGATGACGCAGTTGATCATGGCACAGCGCGCATATACTGCGAACTTGCGTGCGCTCCAGACGCTCGACGAGTTGGTTGAGATTGCGACGCGGCTTCGGCAGTGACGGCGGGCACCCCCAGCAGATACCCTTCAGAAAGTCCAGCGGCCTGCCGATAGACTGAGAAGAGCGGTACACGAGTACCGCAGGCTGGCAGGACAGGGAAGGGGTCATGGTCAACCAGGTCGGGCACATCTGGCACGATCCCTCGATCCAGCGGGTTGAACCGCCTGAGCAGCAGCAGGCTCGCCAGCCGGTCACCCCGGTCAGTCGGCCGGATCGCCCATCACAGGCTGCTGAGCTGACACCGGAGCTGCAGGAAGTCCAGCGAGCGATTGAGATCGTGCGGCAGGCTCCGGACGTGCGGGAAGGGCGGGTGGCAGCGATCCGGAAGCTCCTCGAGACCGGCCGTTACCAGGCGCCATTGGATGCGGTCGCAGACCGCATCGCGGCCGAACTCCGGCCGACGCTGGAAAGCGACTAGCTGCTGGGGGACAGGATGGGCACAGCAGCGCACGGGCGCGGCGCAAGTGACGAACTCGCCGCGGTTGGGGAGCTTTTGGCCGCACTCGTCGAGGCGTTAACGGGTGGTACCCCAGAGGAGATAACGGCCGTCGCGCGATTGCTCGAAGAGCGGGCGACAGTACTCGCGCCGACGACCGCCGATCCGGCGCGGGTGGCGGCGATTGTGACGCTCCGTGAGCGCGCTGCACTGCTCATACAAACCCTCTTCGCCACCACCGACCAGTTCCTGGTTGATGCAAGGAACGTGCAGGCACGCGGCCAGGGATACCGGCCTGGTCGGAGTGGTGCAGCTCGCATCGCAGCCGAGAGTCGACCAGACAGTGAAGGAACACTCGCGACACTCGCTCGATACGGACAGGGACTCTCGGATCTCCGCATTTAGGACTGTTGCGCGGAGTCAAAGGTGCCGAAACTGTTCCTTAGAGGGAGCGGGAAGGCGGGCCGGGTATGGTATTCCGAGCTCTGGAGACAGCGTTCCGCGGCTTAATGGCACAACAACGTGCGGTCGATACTGCCAATCACAACATCGCGAACGCGAACACTCCGGGATTCGCCCGGCAGCGCGTACAGCTGGCGCCGAGCATGCCGTATACCGTTCCCGCCTTCAATCGCTCGGGACTCGCTGGGCAGGTGGGCACCGGGGTACTGGTGGCGAGCATCACCCGGGTGCGGGAATCGGTCTTCGATTTGCAGTACCGGGTACAGTCGCAGGCACTCGGTGAAGCCTCGGCACAAGTGGATGCCTACGCACAGATTGAAGCGGTCTTCAACGAACCGACGGAGGCTGGGCTCGGAGCGCTGCTTGACCGCTTCTGGCGCGCCTGGCAGGCGGTGGGAAACCAGCCAGAAGACCTGGCAGCGCGCGCAGCACTGGTGCAGGATGCCACGACGCTCGCTACGAATCTCAACCGGATGCGGCGACAACTCGGTGAGCTCCAAGCCGACGCCGCGACGAAGCTCTCTCTCCAAGTCAGCGAGGTGAACAGCATCGCGCAGCGGCTGGCAGCACTCAACCAGCAGATCGTCGCGGCTCTTGCGACGGGACAGACCCCGAACGATCTCATGGACCAGCGGGACCTCCTCTTGGACAAGCTGGCGAGCTTTACCGGCGTGACGATCCGGACACTCCCCAACGGCGCAGTCAACCTCTACCTGGGTGGTTATCCGCTGGTGGATCAGGATCAGTGGTTCCCGCTCGCCGTCCAGGTTTCTGGCGGGACCGCCAGTATCCGCTGGCAGGGAACGAATAGCCCAGTGGCCCTGGAACGCGGTTCGCTGCAGGCATTGCTCGACACGCACAACGTCATTCTGCCCGGTCTCGTTCAGAAGTTGGAGGCAATTCGCGACGCACTGGCGAACGAGGTAAACGCGTTGCACACCACTGGCTACGGTCTGACCGATCCGCCTGGGCCACCGCCCGGACGCCCGTTCTTCGTGGTGACACCAAGCGGTGATCTTGAGGTCGAAGCAACGATTGCAGCAAACCCGCAGCTTATCGCTGCGGCAGACGCCGCGGACGAGCCGGGGAACAACACTCTCGCGCGCGCGATCGCTGAGCTCCGCTCGAAACTCGTGTTGAACGGCAATACGGCGACGATCAATGACTTTTATAACACGCTGGTAGCCGAGGTCGGTGGTGCTTCCCAGACGGCCCAGGTGACACGCGAGAACCAGCGATCCCTGGTACAGGCGATCGACCGTCAGCGGCAGGAGATCATGTCGGTCTCACTGGACGAGGAGATGGCGAACTTGGTGAAGTTCCAGCAGGCCTACAGTGCAGCAGCGCGCGCTCTTACCGCGGTGGATGAGATGCTCGACCGCATCATCAACGGAATGGGGCTGGTTGGTCGATGAGCGCAGGGCTGCTGAGCCGACGAGAGAAAGGGGTACGATGATGCGGGTGACGCATGGGATGCTGGTGGACACGCTGCTCAGGAACCTTGCAGGGAACCTGGCGCGGATGGAGCGGGTGTACCAGCAGATCACCTCGGCACGCCGCATTGCCCGGCCGTCCGATGACCCGGTCGGAACGGCAACGGTGCTTCGGCTCGGCTCGGCCGCCCAGGAGATCGAGCAGTACCTCGCGAACGTTGAGCAGGCGAAGACGTGGCTCGACTTGACGGATCAAGCACTGACGACTGTGGGGCAATCGCTGCAGCGGGCACGGGAACTCGTGGTGCAGGCTGCGAATGACGCGCTTTCAGCCGACGACCGCCAAGCAATCTGGCAAGAGTTGACCGCGCTGCAGGAGCAGATCGCTACAACAGGCAACTCTGCACACGCTGGCCACTACCTCTTTGCTGGCACCCTGACGCAGACTGAGCCGTTTGACCTCTCGACCGATCCACCAACGTATCAAGGAAACAGCAATCCACTCTCCCGACTGATCGACCGCGGGGTCAGCATTGAGATTAACGTGACCGGTGACACGGCGATTTTGCCAGTGCTTCAGGCACTCAAGCAGGCACGTGATGCTGTTGCAGCAAACGATCCAGTAGCCATTCGGGCGACGCTTTCCACCATCGACGCAGCGCATACGCAGCTTTTGGCAGCCCAGGCCTCAGTCGGCGCGCGAGTCAATCGGCTTGAGGCACAGCGAGACCGCTTGCTCGATGCACACACAAGCACGTTGCGGCTCCTGAGCGAAGCCGGCGATACCGACATGGCTGAGGCTGTCACCCGTTTCTCGAAGGAAGAACTGACCTACCGGGCGGCGTTACAGGCAGGGGCTCGCGCAATCCAACCGACGCTGCTCGATTACCTCCGGTGACGACTACGTTAAGGAGCAGAGGATGACACAACCGATGAGCGAACCCCAGACGGTGAGCAATCTCACGGCGATCCACACCGAGATCATCTTCCCCAACGGACTTGTGGGTTGCCCGGAATGGCGGCGCTTTATGGTGGAACTCCCAGAGGATCTCCCAGGGTTGCTCCTACTCCGCTCCCTCGACGAATCGGGGATCGAGTTTGTGCTCGCGCCGGTCCTGGAGCTGGTTCCGGACTTCCTCGAACAGCTGGCCGCATCTGACCGCGCGGCGCTTGTGGCTCTTGGCGTCGGACGCAGCGAGCAGGTCGAGCTGTGGGCGACGCTCAGTGTGCACGAGGACGGATCGGTGACGGCGAACCTGCTTGGCCCACTGGTCCTTGATTTCGAACGGGGTTGCGGCACGCAAGTCGTCCTAACCGAGTCGGGCTGGGGGACGCGTCATCCGATCCTGACGCGGTGAAAGGGGCACGCCGGTGCTTGTCTTGACCCGTCGCCCAGGCGAGGCAGTGGTCATCGGGAAGGAAATCCGGGTTCTCGTCCTCGCAGTCGAGGGAGAACGAGTGAAACTGGGGATCGAGGCCTCACGTGAGATCCCAATCGTGCGGGCAGAGCTCCTCGCGGCAGTGGAGGCAGCAAACCGGCAGGCAGCTTCCTCACCGCAGCGTGTCTTAGAGCGTCTCAAGCGTGCCCTGGCCGGGGCGGGCGAACAGCGACGCTGATCACCGAGGGAAACGCCC
>DAOTWO010000361.1:0-12064 GCA_034435855.1 Thermomicrobium sp.
GTGCTCCGCCCTCAAGTGGTGGAGCGATGGTAAGGAGGAGCCCCGGTGCGTACGCGACGCCCGTGGCCAGAAACGGACCAGCTTGCGGCAGTTCAAAGCGGATGAGCGCCGTGGCAGGCGCGAGGCGGGCTTCGACCTCGGACCATGAAAGCTCACGTTCGCTCGGGCGTGGGACGGGAGGAGTTGTCTTGGTGAGAAAGGGAACAGAGCCACAACTCGTGAGAAGGAGAGTGAGGAAGATGAAAACGATCTTCAGAGCGGCATTCCTGTACCGTGTGCGTGGTGGGACCATGCGATCTCCCAAGACTAGGGACCTTTTCTGTTGGCGCAGTGTAGTGATCGTAGCAGGGGTATGCAACGGGTTTCCGTTGCAAAAGGGTGTGATGGGAGACGTGGGCCGTCTGGCTCGTGTCCTGAGATCGACAGTGGAGCTGTTGGCAGCAGGTAGTGTTCGTACGTGGAGCGCGCGAGGTGTCGTAGCGCTGAGCGTGGGTAGTGCTGTGTCATCGTGGGGGATGTCTCTTCGCTGCTGTGACTCAAGGGAGGGAGCAGAGAATGGAGACAAAGACTGGTAATGGTGTAAACAAGATTGTTGTCATGAGAGATCACGGATGATACGCAATTTGGATAGGGTGAAAGGTACACGCGAGCATCAGGTTCATCGTGTATGACATTGTTGCAGTAGAATTACGGGAAACATCGTTGCTCTTGTAAACAGAAAGTGACGCAATAGGAATGATGAGATATTACACAATTGTGTTCTGATGCACTCTTGACGGCGCTGTCAGTTTCTGTGATAATCTTCCTAGAAGAGACAGTTCTGGATGGTGAGTCATGCGGGCAGCTGCGGGGTTCGGCGCGGGCCGTTCGGCGCAGTGTGAACGGCTTCGCGGAGGCATATATGATGTTCTGGTCATCGGCGGTGGGATTACTGGTGCTGGAGTAGCGCTGGATGCGGCAGTGCGCGGGTTGCGCGTCGCGCTTGTCGAGCGGCGTGACTTTGCAAGTGGGACCAGTCGTTGGTCGACAAAGCTGGTCCATGGTGGGATCCGTTACCTGCCTCAGCTTGACATCGGCCTCGTACGAGAGGCGCTTGTTGAGCGAGGTCTGCTGCTGCGCAATGCGCCGCGGCTGGTTGAACCGCTCCTCTTTGTGTTGCCGATTTATCAGTACAACCGGCATCCCTTGGGACTCCAACGAGTACCGCCAGCAGGGCCGCTACTGGTGGCGTACCTCGAGCTTGGACTCTTTGCCTATGACCTCTTAGCTTGGGGTTTGAATATTGAGCCGCATCGTCGACTCAATCAGGGGATGTTGCGAGAGTTGGCGCCCCTCCTTCGGACCGACGGTCTCCTGGCGGCCTATGGCTATTTCGATGCGCGTACCGACGATGCTCGTCTCGTGATGAATGTCCTCGAAACTGCCCGCCAATATGGGGCGGTACTGTGCAACTATTGTGAAGTTGTTGGATTCGAGCGAAGCGGGAATCGATTACGTGCTGCACAGGTGCGGGACGTTCTGACCGGCGACGAGTTTGTGGTCCAGGCCAAACTCTTTGTGAATGCAACTGGGATTTGGGGTGAGGAACTCGAGCGAAAGGCGTTGGGGGCTCCGACCGTCCATATCGCGCCCAGTAAGGGAGTGCATCTTGTCTTACCGCAAGAGCGAGTGGGTGTGGAGCATGCTGCGTTGGTGATTCCCGAGACGAGCGATGGGCGGCTTCTCTTTGTCGTCCCGCACGATGGTCTCGCGATCCTCGGAACGACGGATACGGGGGCTGGTCCCTTGGACGATCCCCTGGCGAGCGATGCAGACGTTGACTTTCTGCTCGAACACGCCAACCGGTACCTCGAGGTGCATTTGACTCGTGCAGATGTCATCAGTGTCTACGCCGGATACCGGCCACTAATTCGGCGTGGGCTGGCGGAGACGACGGCACGGCTCTCTCGGTCGCACGAGTTAATCGAGCACGAAAGCGGACTGGTTTCCATCCTCGGAGGCAAGTTGACAACGTATCGCCGGATGGCGGAGGAGACCGTCGACCGGATTCAACGGCGGCTCGGACAACCCGTGCGTCATCCGACGAGGCACTTAATGCTTGCAGGACGTGAGGGGCTCGAAACCGCACTGCCTGCCATCCTCGCGACTGCCCAGGAGCTGGGGGTTGAGCGGAGTGTCCCCTGGTTGCTTCAGGCCTATGGGACGCGAGCACAGGCTGTCCTTGAGTTGGCTCGGGAGGAGCCCCAGCTGGCGCGGCCAATTGTGCCGGGGTTGCCGTATCTTTTTGCGGAGGTGATCCACGCTTGCCGGAATGAAATGGCTCAGCGGCTGGAGGACGTCCTGGAACGGCGGACGTGGGTGCTGTTTGCTGATCGGGGTCATGGGCTTGCGAGCGTTGCGGAGGTTGCCCAACTGATGGCCCGTGAGCTGGGCTGGGACGAGGAAGATAGGGCCGCGGAGATTACCGCATATCGCGAGCGGGTGCTGCACCTCTGCGGAAGCGAGGTAGGGATCGCCACGCAGTTGAGTGGTGCAGCGGAGGAGGTCTCCGGTAAGGAAGGATTGGAGGTGCACTAGCAATAGGTCGAGTGGAAGCCGAGGTTGGCGAGTGTTCGAAGGTAGGAAGGGATTGGGGCGATGGAGAAGTTTACGGCAGAGCTCCTGGGAACCTTGATTCTGATCCTCCTGGGTGACGGTGTTGTCGCGGCTGTGCTGCTGGCTCGCTCTAAAGCACAGAATAGCGGATGGATTGTCATTACGACCGGGTGGGCCTTCGCAGTGGCGGTTGCGGTCTACGCGGTTGGGCGTATCAGTGGGGCACATATCAATCCCGCGGTGACAATCGGTTTGGCAACGGCTGGTGCTTTCCCCTGGTCGGACGTACCCCTGTACATCGTGGCGCAGTTTCTAGGTGCTTTTTTGGGGGCAGTGCTCGTGTGGCTCGCCTATCTTCCCCACTGGAAGGAAACACCTGATGCAGGGTTGAAACTTGGCGTTTTCTCAACTGCGCCGGCGATCCGAAACTATCCGTTGAACCTGATTACGGAAATTATCGGAACGATGACCCTCGTATTCGGTGTGCGGGCTATCTTTGCCAATGAGCTTGCGGCTGGACTCGGACCACTGCTGGTCGGTGTCCTCGTCTGGGGTATCGGACTCTCCCTGGGTGGACCGACAGGCTACGCAATCAATCCCGCTCGTGATCTTGGCCCGCGGATTGCTCACGCGCTCCTCCCCATCCCCGGCAAGGGGGATTCAGACTGGGGGTATGCCTGGGTGCCGGTGGTCGGGCCGATCATTGGTGGCGTGATCGGGTCGTTGGCATTCGAGTTGCTCCTGGCCTAAACGGCAGGAGTGGTTTTGGGGGTATGCCGTGAAGAAGGTCATCAATGACCCGCAGCGTGTGGTGATCGAAGCGTTAGAGGGGATGGCAGCGGCTCATCCAGACCTGATTCGGGTGAGTCTCGAACCCAAGTTCGTCTATCGTGCCGACGCACCGCGGCAGGGGAAAGTGGCGGTGATTTCCGGTGGTGGCAGTGGGCACGAGCCGATGCATGGAGGGTTTGTGGGGCGGGGGATGCTGGATGCCGCATGCCCGGGGGAGGTCTTTACCTCGCCAACTCCGGACCAGATGTATGAGGCGGCAAAGAAGGTCCACGGTGGATCCGGTGTTCTCCTGATCGTGAAGAACTATGCTGGCGACGTCATGAATTTCGACTTAGCGGCGGACCTCTTGCGAGCGGACGGGATCGCGGTGGAATCGGTTTTAATCGCCGATGATGTTGCGGTTGAGTCAAGTCTCTACTCGCAGGGACGACGAGGGACAGGAACGACCGTCCTTGCTGAGAAAATTCTCGGTGCAGCAGCAGAGCGCGGCTATTCGCTGGAACAGCTGGCTGCGTTGGGCCGGCGCATTGCGGACAATGGGCGCTCGATGGGGTTAGCGTTGACCTCGTGCACAGTGCCGCACGTTGGCAAACCGACTTTTGAACTTGGCCCCGATGAGGTCGAGATCGGAATTGGGATCCACGGAGAACCTGGCCGGTTCCGCGAACCACTGCGCCCTGCAGATGAGTTGGTCGAACGGCTGATGGGGCCGATTCTGGACGATTTGCCATTCCAGAGTGGTGATCGAGTGATCTGTCTCGTCAACTCAATGGGTGGAACCCCCCTGATGGAGCTCTACATCGCCTACCGGAAGGTGGCGGCGATGTGTCAGGCGCGAGGAATCACCATCGCGCGGAACCTGGTTGGAGCATACATTACATCGCTTGAAATGGCCGGTATCTCGATTACGTTGCTCCGGGCTGATGACGAGATGCTCATGCTCTGGGACGATCCAGTGCTCACTCCCGCGTTACGCTGGGGAGCCTAAGTGGTCGGTGACCGGAGGAGGAGGGAGTGCGAGGTCATGGGGCTAACGCGGGAGGACATCGTTGCCTGGATCGAGCGAGTTGCTGCTCTCATGCATGAGCATCGGGATTTTCTGACGGCGCTTGACGCGGCGATCGGGGACGCTGACCATGGAGCGAACATGGATCGCGGTTTTCAAGCCGTCCTCGCCAAGCTGCAAGGGGGAAACCCTGCCGATTCCGCCGGTGTCTTGCGGACGACCGCAATGACGCTCTTGAGCACAGTTGGGGGAGCTTCTGGCCCTCTCTATGGCACTTTTTTCCTGACACTCGCCACCCAGTTGCAGAACGCGGAGCGAGTGGATGCACAGCGCTGGGGGGCGGCATTGGAGGCCGCGGTCAAAGCGGTGATGACACGTGGCCAAGCCCAACCGGGTGACAAGACGATGGTCGATGCACTTCTCCCTGCAGTGGGGGCCTATCAAGAGGCACTGCAGCAAGGGGAATCGTTCGCGCAGGCCCTCCAGCGGGCAGCTGATGCAGCGGAAGAGGGGATGCGGGCGACAATTCCGCTTGTTGCGCGACGTGGGCGAGCCAGTTATCTCGGGGAGCGGTCTGCCGGCCACCAGGATCCAGGGGCCACCTCGTCTGCCCTGATGATCCGGGCAGCAGCTGAGGTGTGGGCTGGGCGGGGAAATGGAAGCACAGCGTGAAGGGAAGGACCTATGAGCCGATATGTTCTCGCAATTGACCAAGGGACGACGAGCACACGGGCGATGATCTTCGACCGCGAGAGCAATGTGGTCGGTATGGATCAGCGGGAGCACCAGCAGATCTACCCACAGCCGGGATGGGTGGAACATGACCCACTCGAGATTTGGCAGCGCACACAAGAGGTAGTACGCGAGGCATTGGCTCGGGCTGGACTGACCGGGAGTGATATCGCGGCAGTGGGCATCACGAATCAGCGCGAGACGACGGTCGTGTGGAACCGACGGACCGGCCAGCCCTATACCAATGCGGTCGTCTGGCAGGACACTCGTACGGATCAGCTGTGTGCGCAGCTGGAACGAGACGGTTATGGCCCGCTCTTTCGGGAGCGGACAGGTTTACCGATTAGCACCTACTTCTCGGGTCCAAAGCTGCGTTGGCTCCTTGACCAGCATCCACAGCTTCGTGCCGATGCCGAGCGTGGTGAAGCACTCTTCGGAAACATCGATACATGGCTCATCTGGTGGCTGACCGGTGGACCGGATGGGGGAGCGCACGTCACAGATGTGACGAATGCGAGCCGCACAATGCTCATGAACCTCCGTACACTTGACTGGGACGAGGAGCTGCTCCGGGTGTTGCAGATTCCTCGCCAGATGCTTCCAACTATCCGCCCGAGCTCTGACCCGGCCACGTATGGAGCGACGCGGCCAGACGGTCCGCTCGGCGCGGCAGTACCGGTGTGCGGCGACCTTGGCGACCAGCAAGCGGCGTTAGTGGGGCAGGCGGGGCTCAAGCCTGGAATGGCCAAGAATACCTACGGGACGGGCTGCTTCCTCCTGCTCAATACCGGTACGGATCCGGTTCCCTCCAAGGCCGGGCTTTTGACAACGGCAGCCTACCAGTTCGGGAATCAACCCTGCGTCTACGCGCTTGAGGGTTCGATCGCGATCACTGGTGCACTGGTCCAGTGGCTGCGTGACAACCTCGGCCTGATCCGCGAGTCAGCGGAGGTCGAAGAACTGGCTCGCTCGGTTGAGGATAACGGCGGAATCTACTTTGTCCCGTTTTTCTCAGGGGCTTTCGCACCGTACTGGCGCTCCGATGCGCGCGGAGTCATCGTCGGACTCACCCGTTTCGTCAATCGGGGGCATCTGGGGCGTGCTGCTCTGGAGGCGACCGCGTACCAGACTCGAGATGTTGTGGACGCCATGGTGGCCGACGCAGGCATCCAGCTCAGCGAGCTCCGAGTCGATGGCGGCATGGTGCGGAACGAGCTGCTGATGCAATTCCAGGCCGATATCCTGGGTGTCCCGACTGTCCGCCCCGTCGTGAGTGAGACAACCTCACTCGGTGCGGCCTACGCAGCTGGGCTCGCCGTCGGATATTGGGGGAGCCAGGAGGAGATCGCCCAGTACTGGAAGGAAGCAAAGCGCTGGACACCACAGATGCCCAGCGATCAACGTGACGCTCTCTATGCCGGTTGGAAGAAGGCGGTCGAGCGGAGCTTCGGCTGGGTTGCGGTTTGAGAGCGGGTCGGCAGCAGAGGCGGTCGGCTCAAGACTGACCGCCCCTCGTCAAGGTCGATGAAGGGAAAGCTTCCCAGCCGAGGCTGAGGAGCTGTGAGATGATTGGCATTCTGGTGGTGAGCCACAATCGGAAGATTGCTGAAGGAGTGTGTGAGCTCGCTGCCGAGATGACACAGGGCAAAGTTCCGCTCATACCAGTCGGAGGAACCGCCGGTGGGGAGAGCGGGACAGACGTGACGGCAATTGTCGATGCTCTCAACACCCTGCTCGGGCAGGTTGATGAAGTCTTGGTGCTTGGTGATCTCGGTAGTGCGTTTCTGGGTGTGCGAACTGCTCTCGAGTTCATCGCCCCGGAGCAGGCACAGCGAGTCGTTGTGAGTCATGCACCGTTGGTTGAAGGTGCAGTTATCGCAGCGGTTGAAGCGGCCGTCGGCAGGTCGGCGCGAGACGCGGAGAGTGCCGCACAACAGGCATTGACAGTGACGAAGTCGTTCTAGGTCGTGTGACGTCGGTGGCATCGTATGTCGGATAGAGCCGGTTCTGCTTGCGGTGCCTGTGCCGCCTAGGGTGCGACGTGGAGATTGAGTGCAGCGGTTACGCGACGGCCCTTGGTGGTACTGTGCCAGGAAGTGAACCTGCAGAGCCTTGGGAAGATGACTCGCCAAGAGGTGAATAGTGTGGAACAGTTCGTCGTCCGATTAGCGAATCGAGCGGGCCTGCACGCGCGTCCCGCAGCGTCATTTGTTCAAGTGGCCGCAGCCTATGCGTCGCAGATTCACGTTCGGAACCGGACTCGTGACGTGGGACCGGTTGATGCCAAGTCAATCTTGGGAGTCTTATCACTTGGAGCGGAACAAGGACATGAATTGGAGATTCAAATCGATGGGCCAGACGCAGCGCAGGCAGCGGCCGCGCTACGTGAGCTACTTGAACAGCGTCTACCGGCTGAGGATCGGTAAGTATGGGGCGGCGTGAACTCTGCGGCATCCCGCTGGTCGCAGGGATTGTCAGTGGCTCAGCCTGGTGGTTCCAGGCGGAGAAGGAAGTTCAGCCGCGGGTGACCGCGACCGGGCAAACAGCCTGGCAACTTCTCCAGGAGGCGCGTCAGGCCGCGGTAGAAGAATTGCGGGCGTTGATTGAGTTACGACGCGCGGAGCTTGCACCGGACGACCTCGCAGTGCTTGAGGCACAGGTGCTGATGATTCAGGATCCTGAACTCGACCGACTTGTCACGGAGGCGTTGGATCGTGGACTCACGGTTGAAGAGGCGTGGGAGGGAGCGATTGAGCGCACGAGGAAGTTGCTCGAGGCGTTGCCTGATCCCTATCTCCGAGCGCGTGCAGCCGATGTGCGCGATATCGGTGCCCGCGTTCTTCGACGTTTACGCGGAGTGGACAGACAGCCGGCAAGCGGCCCCGGAGGGATTCTCCTTGCTGAAGATCTCACACCATCAGAGGTTGTCGCCCTGGAACGGTCGCGGGTTCTCGGAGTCGCGCTTGTTGCCGGGAGCCTAACGACGCATGCCGCCATCTTGCTCCGTAACCGCGGTATTCCTGCCGTCATCGGGCTTGGCCCCGCTCTCCGCGAGGTCAAAGATGGAACGGTCGTAACTCTGGACGGGGAACGGGGATGTGTGATTCTTGAGCCCACCGAGGACGAGGTCGCGGCAAGCCAAGAGCGACAGAGCCTCCTCGCCCGTGTCCGTGCTGCAGCCTGGGAGCAGCGGAACGAGCCTGCGCAAACTCTTGACGGGATCGTCATTGAGGTGGGTGCTAATGTTGGCAGTCTCGCCGATGCAGTGCGTGCCCGAGAAAACGGCGCGGACGGGATCGGCCTACTGCGAACAGAGTTCTTATATCTCGAGCGGGAAACGCCACCGAGTGAGGAAGAGCTCCGAGAACAGGTGGGTGCCATACTCGACGCAATGGGGCATCGACCCGTCATCGTCCGGACGCTCGATATCGGTGGAGACAAACCCTTACCATACGTGAGCCTACCTCCGGAGGCGAATCCTTTCCTTGGGATTCGCGGTATTCGACTGTCACAGCAGCAGCCGGAACTCTTTCGTGTGCAGCTCCGCGCACTCTGTCAACTGAGGAGACCAGGCCTCCGGATCATGCTCCCGATGGTGGCTACGATTGACGAAGTGCAATGGGCTCGTCAGGTGCTAAATGATGTGTGTCGGGAACTCCAAGAGAGTTCCGGAGTTGTCAAGACCCTTGAGCTTGGGATTATGATCGAGGTGCCTTCAGCAGCGCTCTTGGCCGATCATCTTGCAGAAGTTGCTGACTTTTTCAGCATTGGGACGAACGATCTTACGCAGTATGTCATGGCAGCGGACCGCACCCACGCAGCGCTGGGCACGTTGCAAGACCCCCTCCATCCAGCCGTTCTCCGCCTCGTCGCTCAGGTGGTGGCTAGCGCTCGGCAGAAAGGCCGTTGGGTAGGCGTGTGCGGAGAGGCAGCGAGTGATCTTACCGCTGTACCGCTTCTCATTGGTCTGGGTGTCCAGGAACTGAGTGTGAATCCGGACCTTGTTCCAGACGTGAAGGCAGAAGTCCGCCGCTGGTCACTCCGCATGGCACAGGACGTTGCCCAGCGGGCACTGCAGTGCCGAGACGCAGCCGAAGTGCGGTCGCTTGTTCGTCACCAGCGCGAGCAACCAGAGGAGTCCACACCGCGCCAGTCATAAGCATCGTATGGCCGGCCTGATTGCGGAGACAGTGAGCTTGAGGATGCCTTAAGCTGGTGTCCCCGTACTCGCTCGAGACCGGCAAGGATTCGTGCAGCGTTGACTCCAGTACTGGTCAGTGCTGGCTCCTGAATCGCCGCTCAGCCGGGTGGAGGCTGACGGGTAGAGACCTCGGACGCGCACGAAAGCTACTATCGGCTCACGCGTGACAGAGACTGTCGAGTAGTTGCCAGGGACAAGGAGACGGAGACCCGAAACGCTTCGGGCCTTGCTTCCCTCCCTTCCACGTCATCACGGCGTTACCAAAACGCTCGGGCGAGACACTGGCCATCAACGCACTCGAATTCTCTCCGGTGGAAAGCCGTTTCAGCATTGTGCCGAGACGGGCGCAAGAAAAAGTGTTGCCTGGAGATTCCACTCGTTCTGTGGGTGACGGTCGGCGAGACGGACACACTGAGCACGGAGCTCGGGTGGAAGGAGTTCGGCATTCGGGCAGTCAACTTCGATCAAATTTCCAGCTGGATCACGAAGGTAAAGTTGGACGTTCCCATTCGGCAACTCCACCAGAAAGTGACTAAAGGCGTCGCTGTCCAGGCAACCACGTTCGTATGCCTTTTCATAGATGGCGGGGAGGTTATCGACAGTCAACGCAAAATGTGCGTATCGACGCGCATCCTCCGGCCGCTCGAAAAGATGGAGTTGGAGGTCACCGACACGCAGCCACTGGACGGGGTGGCCAAAGTTAGGGGTGGGGATGCGGACAAGACCGAAGACCTCCTCGTAGAAGCGGACAGATTCTTCAAGGTTTTTGGCAACGATGCTGACATGGTTCAGTGCCCGAGTCGGCATGTGTTGCGCTCCCTTCCCGTGGAACGAACCGTTCTTGCTGACTGATGTGGTGAGTGTACCAGTTTCACCGCGGAAGATGGGGCAGGTGGTGACAAGCTGGAGGAAGTCTATGGGAGGAGTCCTTCCTAGACCGTGAAGCGGGTTGCAAGTGAAATTCTGGGGACATGCGTGAACCTGCGTCGTGTATTGCGCAGGTTCACGGCGCTGGCAGTTTGCTGCTGGCGGAGCTCCCACCCATGACATGCGGTTGATGCAGTAGGTGTGAAGATGTCCCAAGCGCCATGCATGTTGTGAGTCGAGTTCAGGTTTCTGGCCATGGATCGAGAGAGACGCGGTCAGGCAGCTTTGCGATGAGCCGCTCGCATGCAGGCTGAGTCAAGGGGAAATGGTGCTGCCCAAGGAGCCAAAGACCCACGGTGGGCGTGCCAGGAGCGCCCATCGGGTTGTTCTCCGTGTGGGGATTGAGATCTTGAAGAGGCGACTCGCAGCAGCCTGATGGCCGGGCAAGCTGGCGGTGCTTCTCGTGAAGGGTGCCGTGTCAGCCAACCCGCATGTGAGGGGCTGATGCGACGTGCTCTCAGCGAGCGGAGCCCTGCCGTAAGCTGCTGGCTTTGAATGTTGCGCAGTCCCGCAGCTCCTGGATGGCGACAGTCTCAGGTGACCACCCGCAATCCCTCGGCGAGGACAGCCAGCGCCCGTTCGAGTTGCTCCCAGGAGATCGTCAGTGGCGGTTGGATGCGCACTACATTGCCTTCTTGTCCACCCACGCCGATCAAGACGCCATGCTCGCGACAGTAGGCACGCAAGGCCGCAGCCTGCTTCGCTGCCGGCTGCTTCGTGCGGCGGTCAGTGACGAGTTCAACGCCGATCATCAGCCCAAGCCCGCGGACATCGCCGATCAGCTCATGTTCCGTCGCGAGCTCACGCAACTGTGCAAGGACGTACTCGCCCTTACGGGCAGCTTGGCCGGGCAGGTCTTCCTCCAGCATGACCTCGATATTGGCCAGGGCGGCGGCACAGGACACCGGATTGCCGCCGAAGGTGGAGAGGTGTTCACCGGGCTGGAACGAGTCGGCGATCTCCGTACGGGCGATGCATGCGGAAAGTGGGAAGCCATCGGCAATGCCTTTGGCCATGACCATAATGTCGGGCTCAACACCGTAGTGTTCGATGGCAAAGAGCTTCCCAGTGCGCCCGAACCCGCTTTGTACCTCGTCAGCGATGAACAGAATGCCATAACGGTCCAGGACCTCTTTGACATAGCGGAAGTAGTTCGCGGGCGGGACGATGATACCGCCTTCGCCCATGACTGGCTCAGCAATGAAGGCGGCCACGTTGCCCGAGGTTTGATACTTGATTGCCCACTCAACCATCTCGGCGCAGCGCTGGGCGAGGATTTCGGGATCATCGGTGCCGAAGGGGTTACGATAGAGGTACGGGGCGGGTGCAAAGGCGACGCCCGGGAGGTAAGGGCCACCGCGCTTCTTGCGCTGCATGTTGCCAGTGACAGAGAGTGTGCCGATCGTGCGACCGTGGAATGAGTGTGTTAGCGCAAGAAATTCGTTGCGACCCGTATACGCCTTCGCCATGCGGAGGGCTGTCTCAATCCCCTCAGCACCGCTGTTCCCAAAGAACGTCTTCTTCAGCGCACCAGGAGTAATCTGGGCCAGACGTTCAGCCAGATCGGCTACGACTGGGACATGGTAGACGTAACTTGCAGCGTGAACCAGTTTGTCGGCCTGGGCTTTCGCTGCAGCGATCACTTTTGGATGGCAGTGGCCAGCGTTAGTGACGGCGATCCCAGCAAAGCAGTCGATATATTCGCGCCCGTTCACGTCGACGACGGTCGCACCGCTGGCGCGCTCGACCGCGATCGGCTCAACTGCAGCGACGAAGCTGGTGCAGACGTATTCCCGATACTTTTCGATGGT
>DAOTWO010000362.1:0-4452 GCA_034435855.1 Thermomicrobium sp.
CCAGTACGCATCTCGACGATCCGCGGTCAGCAACTGCAGTGCGACTAGCCCAGATAGAGGAACTCCTTGCTTTTCTTCAGCCAGTACGCCCACTTATCCTCGGTGGCGACCTCAATGCCGAGCCCGAAAGCACAGAACTCGCCCAGCTCCAGTCAGCCGGCCTCCGCGACGCTGCCGCGGCAGTCGGCGCCATCATGCCTACTTCCGCTGACGCGCGTCGTATCGACTACGTGCTTGTAACCGACGAGCTTGAACCGGTTGCTGGGAGTGTTCTCGACGTGACCGCTTCGGACCATCGCCCCGTTATCGTCCGGCTCGTGATGCGCTGAGCAGACACGCTTCCGGACAAGCGGTCCGTCATCGAATGTTCCCGCTTCATCTGACTTCTTCCCAGAGTTTCTCCGTTCCTCGGCCAGGTGCCCTCGCCAGGAGCATCGCACCAGCGTCGCGAGACTGAAGACACCTCTTCTTCGCCCGTGGTGGTCGTCCCCGCAGCCCCCGAGTGGACTCGCACCGAACTCTCCAAGACAGGGACACCCACCACTCCGTGAGCGCGCCTTCTCGCCCTGAGCTGTTCACCGGGGTACCGCGCACTCCCCGCCGGATCGGCCGACGAGGTCACTGATCGTTCGCGTCGACACGAGAGGACGACGACAAGCCGGTATCTTCACGGTACAGCCCAAAAGCCGAGATCGCAGCACATCACTTGCATTCTCGGTCCTGTGGCAGAAAGGAGATCCCCCGCAGGACCAAATCGGTCACACCTTGCCGGGTGCCCACTCTCCTGAAGAAGCCGCACACGCTCGTGCAAGACAAGCGGTATCCTGAAAAGCCGATATGTGACAGACGGTCCAGAAGCGACATGGAAAGCAGACGGGAACGTCAGCCCGCAACGCAAGCCCCTCCCTACCGGAAACGACGGCAGAGTGCGGACGTAGCGTTCGCGGTCATTCTCCTGGGGCTCCTCGTGGAGACGCTCGTCCTCTACGGTCCCACACTTCGCTTCAGTTTCTTGCTGGACGACAGTTATGACCTCAGTGTTGCACGGCAGACAAGCTACCAGGAACTCCTCTTCCGGCCACTTCAAGGTTTCAGCTACTACCGGCCGCTGACCTTCACGCTGTACAAGTTCATCCACGATCTCTGGGGCGGGACAACACCCTGGCACTATCACCTCCTCTCGATCTTGCTCCATGCGTTGAACGCGCTCCTGCTCGCACTGCTCGTTCGGCGAATCGCCGGAATCGTCGCTGCAGCGCTCTCGGCTTGGCTGTTCATCGCCTTTCCGTTCGCTTATCAGGCAGTGCAGATCGTCTGCTCACTTCCTCATCTCCTCGTCACTACTGCACTGCTTGGCATGCTGGTTCTCTGGGAGCTGGGAATGGAACAGTCTGGCCCCACGAGGAGCCTCTTGCGCTGCACAGCACTCACCGTAGCGCTCGCTGCACCAGGTTTTCATGAAACGGGTGTCCTCAGCGGAACATTGTTGGTTGTGTGGGCCATATGGAGATCACAAGCGGGTCGGCGACGCATCCTGCAGAGAGACGGCAGCTGGCTTATTCCAGCCCTCTTTGGGAATGGCGTATACCTTGCCCTCTGGTTCTGGGGGTTCGACAAGCCAGACTCCAGACCGGTCACGCTGCTGGATCGCCTTGAGAATCTGGGTTTTTGGGCGCAGGCGGCGGCCTACCCTCTGACTCGGCAGTTGACAACACTTCTCGACACCGGCTGGCTCGCGCGGCATTCTTGGCAGGCCGTCATTGGCACTGCACTCATTGGTGGGACCGTCGCACTCATCATCCACGCTCTCGGCACGCAACTCCGGCTTGCGCTTGGAACGCTCGGCTTCAGTCTCCTCACCTTCTTGCCCGCACTGCTGTTCCTCCCATACCACGGGTACGTCGAAGACGGCCCGCGTTTGCTCTATCCCGCAGCTCCAGCCATCGCGACGTTCTGGGGACTGCTCCCATACGCTGGCTGGCAGTGGCGACGAGCACGCTGGCTCGGCGTGTCGCTTGGGATACTGGTTATCGTCATGACGCTCACTCAGAGTATTGTCTTCCTCCAGCGGCGTCACGAACTCGGACTGTTGGCCAGCCACGCCCAAGAAGCGGTCATCGCCACAGCACGAACAAACCCCGGTTGGCCGCTGGTCATTGTGAATGCCCCAGCCTGGCTGGCACTGCACCACTACGAGTACCCGTTGGGCCATTTCGGGATGAATGCTCAGCCAGAATATCTCGGCTTCGATGCTCTCCTAGAGGCGCGCCTCGGCTGGCGACAACCAGTCCAGTCGCTGGTGATCGGGCCACCGCCCGACCAAGGGTGGTACACTATCGGCCCGCACGGGCGTCCCGGAAACCACGCTGAACGCAGCGCGCTCCGCTTGAGCGGCTGGGTGATCTGCGACATCCAGCCGCCCAAGCTCTCACAGCGTCGCACTCCGTCGCGAGCTCGTCCTCAGCCATCCTCCTTCATCGCCGACTGATGGAAACGATAACGTACCCGTGAACAGGACGAAATGGTGGTGTTTTCTCGTCGATACACTCACGATATCATCTCAGCAGCGGCGTTCTCAGCTGCGCTGATAAGCGTTCATGGATCGATTTAGACCAAGCCGACCTGGGGATACGGAGGACGGCGAGTGCAGGAAGCGCGCGAGAATGGTCATCCGTTACAGGGGCCAAGTGGTCCTCGGAGTCAGCCCATCCTGGAGGAGCAAGCGCAAGGAAAAGCTTCTACTCCCCTGACCCTGATAACGAAGCTCGCCACGCTCTTGAACCGGGCAACCGATTTTCGGACGGCACTGCAGGAGATCTTACCGCTCGTCCTTGAGTTGGTGGGCTCAACAACAGGCTGGATCACCCTTCGCCAACAAGAGTCCTTTGAACTGGTTGCAGCACATGGCTTACCACCAGGGCTTGCCGCGAACAACATGAGTCTGTTACGCTGGTCACCTTGCCGCTGTCAGCATCTGGCGTTATCTGGTGACCTTGCGACCACCGCTGAGATCATCAACTGCGAACGACTGGCACGGCTGCGTGAGCAGGCTGAAAACTCGGAAAAGGCAGAACAGCTCACGGGTGGGCTCCACTGGCACCTCTCCGTGCCGCTACGGACCCCAAGTGGGAACGTCATCGGAATTCTCAACCTCAATCGGCTGATCCCTGGTCCACTCGACATCGAGACCAAGCTTTTTCTGGATCTTTTGGGAGAGCTCTTGGCAAGTGCCATCGAACGGGACGAACTCGCCACGGAACTTCGACGGCTTCGATCCGAAGAACGGGAACGAGCAACGGCACTCGCCCATAGGCTTGTTGGACAGGAGCGATTGTCCGATGTTGCCGAGTCGATCTTTACGATGCTTGAGCCCGTTCTCCGGCCCGATGCAATGAGCCTGCTTGTTGTCGATCCCTCTGAGCAGTACCTCGTCCTGCGTGCTGGACGCGGCTGGTCGGCTCAGTGGGTGGGGCGAATATGGCTTCCGCTCAATCCTCCAACACACAACGGGCCAGCCTGGGCACTCCACACCGGCCATCCCTTCAGTGTTCGACTTGACCAGCTTGGACACCCATTCCACGTCCCTCATCCCGTACTCGCAGCAGGTGTCCGCTTGTCAGCCTTCTTTCCGCTGCTCGCCAACGAACGCCCGGTCGGCATTCTGGTAGCAAACTATTTCACTGTTCGGAAACTCAGTGAGGATCAGATTCGTTTCGCGCAGCTCCTCGCTGAGATCGGGGCAGTCGCCATCGCTCGGGCAAGGGAACGAGAGCGGAATGATGAACTCCTGAGTGAACTTCCAATTGGCCTTTTCCAGCTCAATGCAGCGGGCCAGATCATTCAGGCCAACCGAGCATTCGCTCGCCTTCTCGGTTGGACAAGCCCCGAGAATGTTGTTGGGCGGCCTCTCGCCGATTTCTTCCTAGAACGAGTCGAGGCGTCTCGTCTCTGGAACGCGGTGCGACGCGGTGATGCGATCACCGGCACAGAGTGTCGCTGGCGGAAACACGACGGTGCAGTCTTCTGGGTGCGTCTCTCGGCACGAACCCAACACACTCCTGATGGCCAGGTGCTCTTTGTCGAAGGAACAGCCGAGGACATCAGTGAGCGCAAGCAAATCGAGGAGCATCTTGTCTACCTTGCACGCCACGACAGTCTCACCGGTATTGCGAATCGTTACGCGCTGATCGAGGCCTTGAGAGACGCACTGGCGCGCGCCTCGCGGAACCAGCGGAGCGGTGCTCTGCTGCTACTCGATCTCGACAAATTCAAGCTCGTCAACGACCAACTTGGCCACGCCAAAGGCGATGCTGTCCTGCGCTCCGTAGCCATGCGTTTGAGTCGGGCTGTGCGGACGAGTGAACTCGTCGCACGGCTTGGCGGTGACGAATTCGCAGTCCTGCTCTTTCCTGTCACGCGCGAAGCCGCGGAAAGCGTGGCCCAGCGTCTGCT
>DAOTWO010000363.1:0-2106 GCA_034435855.1 Thermomicrobium sp.
CAATCTGGAATAGTATGGAGGTGATCGTAGCGTCGTGCAGCGCTTGGTATCCAGCACCGGTGGTGCCGCTCCCCAAACGCGTTTACATTCGGGTAACCAAGCAACACTATCCTCGCTGCCGGCAGGCGTAGAGGGCAGCGAAGGGGTCGAAACAGTGGCCGAACAGATCGAGAGATTGACGCCCAGTCGCCAGCCGAGACGGGCATGGCTCGGCCGCGCTGTCTGGCTCCTTGCTGGCAGCTTTCTGACGCTTCTCCTCCTTGTCCTCAGTGCTTGGCTCTGGTGCCCCGCCCTGCTTGCGCACCGCACCGACTGGCCCTTCGAGCGCAAACTCGCACGCATGATGATTGACCGGGCTGCGGCACGAGGTGCGGCACAGGTGACTCCCCCGCGCAGCGCTCCCCCACGAGCACTCGAGACGGGACGCATCGTGTATCTCGGCGCCTGCTCCCAGTGCCACGGAGCTGATGCCGATGGTAAAGGATGGCTTGGGATGCTCAGCTATCCACCAGCCAGTGCGCTAAATGATGCTGACACCCAGGCGCGCTCCGATACAGAACTCTATTGGATCATCGCAAATGGCTTGAGCTTTACCGGTATGCCCGGTTTTCGCGATCAGCTCTCGGATGAACAAATCTGGGCTGTCGTGACCTATCTCCGCCATCTCGGCAGCAGCACGGTGCCTCCCTTGCCCGCCATACCAACGCCGACGGCTGAAAACCTCGCTGCCGCTGACCCAACAGAGGATGGAGCACCTCGCGGCGCCGCGCTGTATGTGGCACTCGGATGTGTCAACTGTCATGGGGCTGGCGGCAATGCGCCTGGTCGCCTCCAACTCCGCGCGACCGACCAGCGGGCGGTGCGAGTAATTCGGGAAGGAACCAAGGAAGGAATGCCTGCGTACTCAAGCGACATCCTTTCGGAAGCCGATCTTCGTGCGCTGCTTCAGTACATCGCCACATTCCGCATGTCGCGTCCCTAAATCAGCAGCACGTCACCGTAATCGCCGACACACGAGTAACCCTCGCCTCACTCACTAGCCGCTTCCCTGTTCGACGCTTGGCCTCAAGAGAACAAAGAACATCGCGCACAGCGCTCCCGTGCGGCTCACCGCCACATCTGGTTCGCTGCGCGTGCTTTCCCAAAGCAGCGCAGTTCCGGGAACCTTCTCCACGCCTCTCGGGGCATGCCCGGAGCACGTTGTCCCGCTGTTCAACATCTCAAGCCACGCCAGTGCGCAGGCAACTCTTGGCCGAGATCTGTGCGCCTCTTTCGATGAGGCAAGACCCTCTTGACAACCGGTCACTGATGTGCTGTACTAAGAGTGCGGTTCCGAGGAGTTGGCAACGGCCCGCTCGGAAGCACTCAGCGTCAGCTGAGTGACTAATCCGGACAACCGGACGGTGTTATCCTGCGCATGGCCCTGGAACGTGCGCGGTGATGATTCCGACCGGCGCCGAGTGGGGAGGTGAAACCTCGTCACGGCTCACGGAGGGGCGGGAACGGGGGCTCGTCGGAACCGCTTTTTCTGCTCTTCTCCCAGATCAACAGCCGGCTTGATCTCCTTGGCCAATGGACACAGACGAGCCACCCTTCAGCCGACATTCCCGCATCGTCACTTGCGCTGGTCTGCTCTGTGTGTGGACGATCTGACGCAGGGTAACGACCCACTGGCCAAGCGAGAAATGGGGAGTGCGATCGCTGGTACCATGTCGCCAGTGATATGGTCGGCGATCACCCTGACCGATCTGCACCGCTTTTCACGATTCGACCAGGCGGCTGCAACGGCTTGGCGTGCCCGCGAGTTCCTGGCAATGCCATGGGCTCTCCTGACACGCCTGTTGAGGAGCCCCCTACTCACGAACGACGAGGTTCACGGTGTAGTGGTACGCAGCAATCTGTGCGACCGGACAATGCTTCGATCAAAACACGGCACTATGAGGCCGGTTTTGCTCCGCCCCAGTCACTTCTGATCCAGAATGTGCCTCACTGCACCCGCTGCTTTCAGCCCGCTGCCAGTGAGAACGATCACAACCGGCTCTTCTGGCAGCCAACCACGTCGTCGTGCTATCCGATAAGCCGCCGCTCCCAGCGCTGCGGTTGGTT
>DAOTWO010000364.1:0-5511 GCA_034435855.1 Thermomicrobium sp.
GCGGGGTTCGCTGCACCCATGAGGACACTGACCTTGAACTGCATGTCCCGTGGCAGCTCACCAGCGCGTCGCATCTCGCCCGCGACCCAGAGCGCCCCCTCGTCGGCCAACAGCACGCTCCGGATGCCGAGCTCAGCCGCCCGTCGCACGTCTCCAAGGCAATGCACGAGCTGTTCTTGGCCGCGCAGCTTGGCGCTCACCATCGCCCCCACGCTTGCTCGCGCCAATCCGCCGATGTCCCATCCCGCACTTGGGCGCGCGAAGAGGCTGACTTCCATCCCCTCCGCGGCTGCGAGGTACCCCATTTCGCGGATTTCCTCATCAGTGAGCAGCATGACGCCACTTCCCTGCGAGATGCGATGCACGACGACGCCGTAACGCCTCGCCTTAATGACCGCGGCGAGTACACGCGGCCCCTCCGTACTCGGAATCTCGATCCGGTACTGCGCACCGTCGGGAAACCGTTTGTACTGGTCGGTAGTTCGTGCAGATCGCCTCGTGGCAGCCCCAACCGCTCCAAGAACGCTCGCGTTCGCTCCACCCGTCGCGTCCCCCCTTGACGCTAGTTGCGAGCGCGCCGCACCCGCCCTCGTCGCCGCTTTTGCCAGATATCAAGCGCAACTGCCAAGATGATGACCGTCCCCGTCACCGCCTGCTGCGCGTACGTGCTCACACCTAAGAGCACCATCCCGTTCTCGAGTACACCCATGATCGCCGCCCCAGCCACGGCCCCAAGAACCGTTCCCTCGCCTCCCATGAGGCTCGTTCCACCGATGATTGAGGCCGCGATGACCGGCAGTTCGAACCCCAGTCCCGCCGACGGTTGTGCCGATACAAGTCGGGCAACGAGGATCAGTCCAGCCAGTGCAGCCAGTGTCGAACACAGGACGTACACCAAGAGCCTCACCCGTTCGACCGGAATGCCCGCCAGCCGGGCAGCCTCTGGGTTCCCCCCGACCACGTAGATGTACCGCCCATACGTCGTGAAGCCGAGGAAGATCGTTCCTAGGAGTGTCAGAACCACCATGATGACAACCGGAACCGGGATGATCCAGATATATCCTTGACCAAGCCAGATGAAGCCTTGGTAGTCGTAGGGAACCGTCACTGGATAGCCCTTGGTCAACACGTAGACGAGGCCCCGCCCGATGCTGAGCGTCGCCAACGTCGCGATGAAGGGCGGGAGCCCCACGCGCGTCATCAACAGGCCCTTAACGAGCCCGACCAGGGCGCCCACACCGAGGCCAGCCAGCACCGCCACCGGCAATGGTGCTCCGCGCTCGAGCAACATCCCGGTCGAAAGGCCAGCGAGCGCCAGCACCGAGCCGACGGAAAGATCGATTCGACCGGTGAGAATGACCATCGTCTGACCGATGGCCACGATCGCCGTGAGCGAGAAGGCCCGTGCCACACCAAAGAGGTTCCCCGTTGTGAGAAATGCGTCAGTAGTCACGGAGAGGAAGAGGCCGAGGATGAGCAGCGCAACCAGGATGTTGAATTCCCGCAGCCCCATCAACCGCTGCAAAACCCGGCGGCCCCACGTTCCTGGCTTGACCGGTGACCACACGGAGGTTCATTCGGCTTGGCCGATCTCCGCTGTGACGGCTTCCTGTCGTGGCGCACGCGGATCCATCGCCTCACCGCCCCACTGTCCGTACCGGCTGGACAAGCACCGGTCGCGCAACCTGGAGGACCAAGACGTTCACCGGCAACTGCCGGTCATGCACATACCGCACCAGTGCGCCTGGATCAGCCAGATTCGCCGCGAACATGTCGTAGTGCAACGGCACCAGGAGCTCCGCACCGATCCCAACCGCGAGGTGGGCGGCTTCCCGCACGTCGAGGTTGCCAACGATGTCCTCGCGCTCCCGGAACCAATCGCGGCCGTTGATCGGTAACAGCACGAACTGCGGTGCGAGCGCGCGTAGCGCTTCTTCAAGCCCCTCATACGCGATCGTGTCCCCCGCATGGTAGAGCCGCACACCACCGAAATCCACGACATACCCCAGAAACCGCGGCACCCCATTCACCTCGCCAAAGCTGTAGGCGTCAGCAGTATGGAGTCCGTGCTTCGCCGCCACTGGCCACACAGTCACGCCGGCCAGCTCATACGCACACCCAGGGCGCACGCCGCGCACCCGCCCTTTCGGTACACCCGCAGCCACGAGCTGCGGCATAACCGGTTCCGGGCAGGCGAAGAGCGCCATCGGCGCAGCCGCTGCGATCCCAGCACACGCCGCACCATCAAGGTGATCCCAATGCTCGTGCGTCACGAGCACAAGATCAACCATCGTGAGTTCGTTCGGAGTGATTGGCGGTGGTACCAACCGATCAGGATGTGGCGAGAGAAACGGATCGATCAGAACAAGACGCCCCCCACCTGCCAGCGCGACGCTCGCCTGTCCCAACCGCACCAAACCGACGGCATGCTCGCGCGCTGCGAGATCACCCAGTATCTGACCAAGCGTGCCCATGCTGCCCCCTTCAGGACCGCTCCGCCTGCCGACGGTGCCAGTCTTCGGCGAAGAGGTTGAAAAAGACACGCCGGCGCGGGTACCGCTCGAGCACTGCGTGATCGAGTTCCACACCAAGCCCTGGTCCGCTTGGCAACGGGAAGTAGCCGTCCACGACCTCCGGCACCCCCGGTGCAGCGGCCTTCACGTGTGCCTCGGCGAAGTCGTTGAAGTGCTCCTGAATCTTGAAATTCGTCGTACAGGCCGCTAGGTGCAAGTTCGCAGCTGTTCCCACCGGACCACAGACATTGTGCGGCGCGACCAGGATGTAATAGGCGTCCGCCCAGGCTGCCAGCTTCTTCGTCTCTAGGAGCCCGCCGAGGTGCGTGATGTCCGGCTGGATAATGTCCGCTGCTTGCAGTTCGAACAACTCGCGGAAGTCGTAGCGCGTGTGGATCCGCTCTCCAGTCGCTACCGGGACTGAGACCTGCTCTGCAACCTTCTTCAGCGCCGCGGGGTTGTGTGGGGGAACGGGTTCCTCGATCCAGCCTGGACGGTATGGTTCCAGCAGCCGCGCCATCTCAACGGCAGTCACCGGGTTGAAACGCCCATGCATCTCGATCAAAATCTCGACATCTGGCCCGACTGCCTCCCGAACCGCTTCCACGAGCGCCACGGCTCGCCGCTTCTCTTCCAGGTCGAGCTCGTAGTATCCTGAACCGAACGGATCAAGCTTCAGTGCTCGGTACCCACGCTCAACGACTCGTCGGGCTGCCTCGGCGAACTCCTCCGGTGTTCGCTCAACGGTGTACCAGCCGTTGGCATACGCCTTGATCCGGTCGCGCACCGCACCACCCAGCAGCTGGTAGACCGGCAGGCCCAGCGCCTTCCCCATGATGTCCCAGCACGCGATTTCGATGCCCGCAATGCCGGACATCATTACGTAATCTGGTCGCGCATAGTCATTGCGCATCATCCGGAAGACGAGGTCCTCGATACGGAACGGGTCACTCCCCAGCACGTGGTTCGGGACCGCCTCGGCCAGGTAGCCCAGCAAGGCGTCCGTGTGATTCAACATCCTGGCTTCGCCGACCCCAGTAATGCCCTCGTCGGTGTGGACTTCAACGAAGGTCAAGTTGCGCCAGGCCGTCCCCAACACGTACGTCTTCACATCGACGATTCGCACGAGTCGCTCCTTCCCTCACCCTGTCACCTGGTGCCCCGTCGCCGCGGCCAGGACGCCCTCCTCCGTCGCCTCCTCGCGCGGGAATTCGGCCACAATGCGACCACCACTCAAGACCAGAACCCGGTGACTCATACTCAGCACTTCCGGAGGCTCCGACGAGATCAGCAGAATCCCCATGCCAGCCTCGGCGAGCTCGGCAATGAGTGCGCGAACCTCCGCTTTCGCCCCCACGTCGATCCCACGCGTCGGCTCGTCGAGGATCAACACCTTCGGATTGGTCGCCAAGGCGCGTGCCAACACAACCTTCTGCTGGTTCCCTCCGCTGAGGTTCATCACGCGCTGCTCAAGCGACGGCGTCCGGATCCGGAGACGCTCCACGAACGACTGCGTGACTAGCTCCTCTGCTCGCCGCGAGGGAAAACCGAGCCGTGCCAATCGCTCGAGCACAGGCAGCGTGATATTTTCTCGCACGGAGAGGATCAGCACGAGTCCTTGCAACTTGCGATCCTCGGGCACTAACACGATCCCATGACGCACGGCGTCTCGGGGATTCCGAATCGTCACCACCTGCCCGTCGACGCGGATCTCCCCAGTGTCGATCGGATCGACCCCAAAGAGGCAACGCGCGAACTCTGTACGGCCAGCACCCACCAGCCCGGCCAGCCCGACGATTTCGCCAGCCCGTACCGTCAAGTTCACATCCTGCAGCGTACCAGTCCGGCACAGACCCCTTACCTCCAATCGCACGGCACCGGGGCTCGAGCGGACAGTCCGGTAATAGGCCGAGAGATCACGACCGACCATCATTCGAATTAGTCCCTCACGCGTCGCCTCGCCGATTGGGAGCGTCCCCACCACCCGGCCGTCACGCAGCACCGTCACCCGATCGGCGAGGGTGAGGATTTCCTCCAAGCGGTGGGAGATGTAGATGATTGCGACACCCTGTGCGCGTAAGCCACGCAAAATTTCAAACAGTCGCTCTGTTTCTTGGAGCGAGAGCGAACTCGTCGGCTCGTCGAGGATCAACACCCGCACGTCTTGCGAAAGCGCTCGTGCGATTTCGACCAGCTGCTTCTGGGCCACGCTCAACTCGCGGACCTGCCACTGTGGGTCGATTCGAACACCGACACGCTCCAGCACGTGCGCCGCGTCGCGCCATAGGCGCGGCCAGTCCACACTTCCGGGAAGCCCCGGCCGCTCCGGCAGTCGCCCAAGGAAGACGTTCTCCCCGACCGACAAGGTGTCGATGATGCTAAGTTCCTGGTAGATGATCACAATACCTTGCGCGAGAGCCTGCCGCGGATCGGAGAATCGAACCGGTCGGCCGTCGAGCAGGATTTCTCCTTCGTCAGGCTGGAGCGCACCGGAGAGGATCTTCATCAGCGTCGATTTCCCCGCCCCATTCTCCCCCACGACTGCTAGTATCTCTCCAGGCGAGACCCACAGCGACACGCGCTCCAAGGCGACGACACCGGGGAACCGTTTACTAATGTTGCGCGCTTCAAGGACCGGAACGGTCATCGCTTCCCCTTCACCGTCATAGCGGTGGGCCAGGGGCGCTCCAGACCCCTGGCCCTGATCGCTCACTTCGTGTAGTTGTTGAGGTTCTCCTTCGTCACAACCGTGACGCCGGTATCGATATTCTGGAACGGAGGCTTGGCCTTTCCAGTCAGAATGTCATAAGCCCACTGCACGGTCAACACACCCATCTGAACCGGACGCTGCACCATCGTTGCTGCGATCATTCCTTCGTCAATCGCCCGCTTCGTCTCCTCCAGATCGTCAAAAGCGACAATGACCAGCTTCCCGATCCGATCCTGAAACTCGGGCGACTTGAGCACTTGGGCAAGTGTTGGCCCACCCGTTGCGCTC
>DAOTWO010000365.1:0-6581 GCA_034435855.1 Thermomicrobium sp.
CGCCAGGTTGTCGAAACCCCTTCGGCGGCTTCGCGAGGGAGGAAGAGGTGCAGATGCGGAAGGTAACGGTCCACGACGCGGAGCGCAATGGCACCAACGACCAAGCCGATAGCAGCCGGAAGCCAAGCGATCGAACCGTTCTGCTCTGCCACCTCCATAGCTGGGATCAAAAGTGACCAAACGCTTGCGGCAACCATGACCCCGGCAGCAAAGCCGAGCATAGCATCCAGTAGCCAACGCGGCACGTCACGTCGGACGAGCACAAGTGCAGCCGCTACCGCTGTTGCCCCCCAGGTGAGCAGACCACCCAAGAGCGCCTGCATCAGCGGATCAAGCGACAAGAACCAGTCAAACATCGGCCTGTCCCTTCTCAGTCAATCTTCAGTGTCTCAAATTTTGATATTAGTCTTAGCTAATCCAGCGGTCAACTCAACGCGGACTGCGAGACGGGCGCTTGCCCTACGGCTGCCGCTCGTCGCGAGTCATCCGCTGCCCGATCCACTCCTCGGCGAGGTGTCGGGCATCCTGCCAGATTTCCCAGAGAGGCAGACCCGTCTGCTGGTGAATCGCGAGACAATCGCGGTACTCCGGCACCGCATCAACCACGCGTCCCCCGAACACCTTCAGCTTGACAGTCACCTCACCCCAGCGCGTGGCGATCGGCACGAGCACACGGTCAAGCTTTGTCCGCTCAATCGGCACTGCGCGCACCCCGAACGTTGTTGAATGCTCAAAAAGGACCCGTTCGAGCTCCGGCCGATCGGTTGCCCGACAGATGACGTTGACTTCGACTGCGGGCCGCGACCGCTTCATCACGATCGGAGTGAGGTAGACGTCCAGTGCGCCGGCCGCAAACAAGCGATCCACAAGTGGCTCCACAAACTGCGGATTCATGTCGTCCAGGTTCGTCTGAAGCAACAACTCAGCCTCGTCTGGACGAGGCGGCACACTCGAAGCTTCACCGAGCCAAAGCCGTAGAGCATTGGGCCAGGGGAGCTCGCGCGCGCCAAATCCATAGCCGACACGTTCCGGGCGGAAGGGCGGCCATTGGAAACGCGCCAGTGTCACCAGGAGTGCTGCGCCAGTCGGGGTCACAAGCTCGGCGTCGATGTCAATTGGCACCGTTGGCACCGCCGCGCTCGCCATAAGCGCAGCGGTCGCGGGAGCTGGAACCGGCAAGCGGCCATGTGCCGTCTCTACCCAGCCACGACTCATCGGCAACGGCCCACAGGCGATCTCTTCTACCCCAAGAAGTTCAAACCCCCAGATGACACCGACAACGTCAACAATCGAATCGACAGCACCCACTTCATGAAAGTGCACCTGTTCTACCGGCACCCCATGAACATGCGCCTCCGCCTCAGCCAGGCGTTGAAAAACAGCTAGCGCCCGCTGACGCACCCGCGGAGGAAGCGCGGAGGATGCCAAGAGTGCCCGAAGGTCATTCCAGTCACGCGCTGGCTGCGGCTCCTCGACGAGCACTCGCACCTGTGTCCCGCGGAGTCCACGACGGACAACAGGCTCAGCAACGATGCGGTATCCCTCGAGATCGAGTGTCGCAGCGAGCTGGCCAGACAGCTCCTCGACCGCCAGTCCGACATCAACCAACGCGCCGAGCAACATGTCGCCGCTGGCGCCCGAGAATGGGTCAATCACTGCGACTCGCACGTTTTACTCCTCCGAGGCCCCACGCACGAGCCCGATCCTGCTCCGCCCGCGCCGCGCTTCCTCCTGCGCCCGCAACTGACCGCAAGCAGCAGCAATCTCCACGCCTCGCGAGTAGCGGACCGTGGCTGGGATACCATAATGCTCGAGAACAGCGCGGAACCGCTCGATCCGTTCCGGCCCGGGGCGACGGAACAGGGGCGCGGCAGGTGTTGGATTGTAGGGAATCAGATTCACGTGGCAGAGCAACCCGCGCAAGCGGCGCGCAAGCTCTGCGGCCGTGCGCTCGTCGTCATTGATCCCCTCGATCAGGACGTACTCAAACGTGACGCGTCGGCCGGTCTTCGCAACATAGCGTCGGCATGCCTCCAGCAGCTCAGCGATCGGCCAGCGCCGATTCAACGGGACAAGTTGCGAACGAAGTGCATCATTCGGCGCGTGAAGGGAGACAGCGAGCTTGACTTGGTAGGGTTCCTCGGCAAGCCGGTCGATGAACGGTACCATTCCCGCCGTAGAGAGCGTGATGTGACGAGCACCGATGCCGAGCCCTTGCCGGTCGTTGACGATGGCGACAAATCGCATCACCTGGTCATAGTTCTGGAACGGTTCGCCCATCCCCATGACGACGATGTTCGAGAGGCGCCGTCCGCGCTCGCGCGCCAGGCGGGCGGCATAGACCGCCTGGCTCACCATCTCCCCGGCATCTAAATTCCGGATCAACCCACCGAGCCCTGTCGCACAGAAACTACACCCAACAGCACAACCGATCTGACAGGAGACACAGACCGTGGTCCGATCAGGATAGAACATCAAGACTGTCTCGACAAAATGGTCGTCGGCCGTCCGAAAGAGAAACTTGACCGTCTCACCATCATCAGTGATCCGACGTCGCACTTCCGTCAGACCACTGATCGGTAGTGTTCCAGCGAGCTCGGTCCGCATCGCCTTGGGCAGGACGGTCATCGCATCGTAGTCGAGTGCGAGCTGCTGGTAGGCCCAGTGGAACAATTGCCGTGCACGGTAACGGGGATAACCTCGTTCCTCGACCCAGGCCTCCAACTCGCGGAGCGTGAAGTCATGCAGCGTCCGCAAACGAGTTCGCCGCTGCTTCCCTGCTGTTCGTTTTCGCTCTGTTGCTGTCTGCGTCTGCATCGAATACGTCCACCTCGATGGTCTGTTCACTATCCCATCGAGTGTATCAACTCACCCTGGCCGTCTGTAGCCGGTCGAGTTCTGTTCGCCAGCGCCGGATCCGCATCTCCAGCGCCTCCGACTCGAAGGCAGCAAGATACCTTGGCAACCGGTCTCCACGAGCCTGATGCCACCGGCGGTAGGCCCAATCCACGAGCGCAATATCCAGCCGACGACGCAACCAGAAGGCACGCCACCCTGATGTCATGAGCACACGAAACTGCCGAGCACGCCGACTCCAGGGACGCGTCAAGGCCTCAAGATCGTCTGGTGTTGCGAGCCCTTCATTGACGGCCTCTTGGAGATAACGCTGTACGTCGCGGCGACGTCCCCGAGCGGCAACAACCGCCACGATCGCGAGGAGAAGCGCTCCCGGTAGCAGAATCCCGAACGGATACCCGACCAAGACTAGGAAAACCAGACCGACACTCTGCGTTGCCGCCGTGGCCACAGCAAGGCCGTTCCACAGTGCATGAAAGAACATCGCTCCCGCCAGGCCTCCGAGGGGGGCCAGAACGCGCAGGGGGAGAGACCGTGTCGACCGTGCCAGACCGCAGCCAAGTCCGGTTAACGCGGTGTAGAAGGGGTGGCCAAAACCAGTAAGCAGCCCACGGATGACAAAGAGCACTCCTGTCGCCGCGAGTCCTTCTTCAGCGAGCGTCATCAGATAGTATGAGAAGTCCTCGACGACTGCGAAGCCGAGCCCCACTAACCCCCCGTAGACGATCCCGTCAACGACATCATCGAACTCATGCCGTGCAAAGGCGAACAAGAAGAAGACAAAGGCCCCCTTAGCAAGTTCTTCGGTGACAGGGGCGAAGATCACGGCGCTCGCCGCGTCACTGATCGCCTCACTTGCTCCAAACAGTCCACGTGCGATCACATCAAGGACCAGTGTGGAGAATCCGCCACCGAGTGTTCCGACACCCGCACCCCACAAGAAAGTGATCAACAACAGCCATGGAGGTTCGTGCTCAAGCGGATCGAGCCAGAGGAGGAACATCGCATAAAACGGCGCTACGATGACCGCGAGCACCCCACCGATGAGCACAGCCGCGGGAGATGCCCCGAACACGAGCAGGCCAACGATACAACAGCTGCTGAGCAATACCAGGCTGCCCAGGCAACCGACTACAATGTTCCACATCGGTGCTCCGACTTGCGGTGTTCGGACTGACACCAGACACCTCACGGAAGTGCTCACGGCGTGCTCGATTGCGGTATATCGTAACAGCAGATCGAAGAATTCGGTCGATCGTCCGAGCACGATCGCCTAGCGAGGAGAACTGAGAGAGATGCAGGGACACTTGACCGAGCGTGGTCTCGCAATCCTCCGAGAGATTTCTGAAGTCTGGCCGTCCTCAGCACCGGCACGCATTCGTCCGGTTTATGACGACCTGCGAACAGCTTTGCATACGCCGGACGTGCCGTTCGCGTTCCGTTTCCTGGCACACTGGCCGCCGTACCTGGCCTACGCCGTTCGTCAGTTCAGTCCCTTCGTCCGCTCCCTCGCGTTCGAGGATGCTGCCGATACGCTCCGTGCCGAAGCGGCGTCGGCACTGGCTCAGACGCCGCAGAGTCCTGCCTTCGAGCCGGTTCGCGCGCTTGTCTTGCGTGAGCACTACCTGGCCCCCAAGGTATTGCTCGTCCTGACGGCCTTTGCGGTAGGACTCCGCGGCCGGACCAGCGAGGCTGCACCGCCTCTGGGCACGACGCTGCCGACCCCAGAACCGATTCCGGTACGACCGGCTGAGCTCCCGCGTGCACTCGACGAGCGGATCGTGCCCCTGCCAGAAATTGGTCTGATAAGCGACAAGGCACAAGCGCTGCTTGACGAACTCGCTGCACTGCGCGGCATTCCGTCTCTTGACGACTTCAGCCGTGCGCTCGCCGTGCAGGATCTCCGCGCCCTCAGCGCGCTGAACGCGTTACGGCGAACGCTACCTGCGGACCTCTTGGCCACGGTCCGACGCCAGCTTCTCGAACTGGCGGACCGAGCTATCCGGCGTTTGACGCTGCCTGGCGGCAAGGTGCTCCCCGACTTCATGGTGCCGAACTCCGCGCTGCCGGACATCGAGGCTGCCGTTACCGCACTCCAAGCGATCGCGCTGGAAGTCCTCATCGATGCCACGCTGGGGCGAGTGGCCATGGACGGTGCGAGTGCTGCACAACGCTCCCCCTACCCGATCACCGTGGGGGCACAACAGGAAACAGGCGCGTGAACGGCTCTGCCCAAGCTGCAGTTGTCACGTAGTAGGCCGCGAGCAGAATCAACACGATCGCGGACCACCGTCGCAGCATGGCCGCGGTCGCCCTCGCTCGCGCACGAATCGCCGCCCCACTTCGTCCCGTTAGTGCCACAATGCTCGCCAGGTCGAGAACAAAACTCAGCGCAGCCACTGCGAAGGCAACAAGGGCCCAGCGACTACTAAGTAACGCGGCCGTGTATATGGCCAGACCGGCCACGATTGGCCCCATTCAGCCGAACCCTGCTACGCGAAAAGCCGACACCACCCAAGACCGTTTGCCCAAACGAAGCCACCCCCGTTCTCCGGACAATCTGACGTCCCCAGCGACTCAGCTAGCCAAGCGGGAATGCCCAGACACCGAGTTGCGCGGCTGCCAATGCAAGCAGAACCAGGCCGACAAGTGTCCGTAAGAGACGGCCAGGAAGACTGGGGAATGTCGCTCCTACCAAAATCTTTCCCGCACCAAGTCCCACCACTATCCCAAGAATCGCAAAGAAGGTGCTCGCTCCGATCGCCACTCCAAGGAGGCGCCAATAGAACCCGTCTCAGAGCTGGGACTTGGACACAGTCGTGTCGATACCAGAAGTCGCGATCAAGAGCGGAAAAGAGCACGGGGAAAACAAGCGTGCCAGGCCAGCAAGAACAGCGAGCGGCAAAACCAACCCGATATCGAGCGGGGCTCTTGCAAATCGGCGGCAGTGCACGTAGGCCAACCAGTAGGCAAGCAGAGCCACCATGCCAACAAGGAACGTCGCGATCACGAACATGAGCAGCGTTCTCCAGTCTGCAGCCCGCCTCATCGTGTCTACCCCCGGCACACTGATACCGACCGGCGCCGCGTGATCCGCATCTCATGGTCTGACTGCAGAGAGACATCAAATGGAAAACACTCGTCTATCATTCGTGCATGAACAGGAGTTCAGGAAGTTGATGTCATTATACCCCTTGGGGGTATCACGAAGGGGTCATGGCGTGGATATCCGAACACTCCAACGGCCGCTCAAGCAACGCTATCGCGAGGAACCCGACGCAGCACGTATCACCTTACGCGTGGTCGCACAGCAGTTCGACTCGCCGCTCCGTTGCCGCATCGAGACGACCGGCGGCACAGTGATCAGTGAAGCTCATCCCGGGGTTGGCGGGCCGGGGACGGCAAGCTGCTCCGGCAATCTCTTGCTCGCTGCTTAGGCAGCCTGCGCGCAAATCACCTGCCAGATGGTCGCCAACGCTCTTGCCATCCCCATCGAGCGCGTCAGTGTCACAGCCGAAGGCGATCTCGACCTTCGCGGCACGCTCGGCCTCTCGCGTGACGTTCCGATGGGCATCCAGTCAATCCGCCTCTGGATCGATCTGAGAGCTCCAGAGGCAACACCGGAACAGCTCGCGAGTCTCCGCGAGAAGACCGAGCAGTTCTGTGTGATCTACCAGACCCTCAGGCAGCCACCGGAAATGACGGTGCACTGGCCGAGCAATTCC
>DAOTWO010000366.1:0-2640 GCA_034435855.1 Thermomicrobium sp.
TGCGGTCCCAGAGGTGGCTTCAGGCCGGCACGAGAGCTAGTGGTCGCACCGGTGAGCCGGTTGCGCCGACAAGCTGCAATGGCGTGCAGACGAGAGTGAAACGCTGCGCGCCATGAGTAGCAAGCTCTTCCAAGGCCAGGTTCTCGATGATTGGGATACCGGACTGGACGAGGAAGATCACGTGTCCGGGGAGATCGCAGCCAAGTTCCGGGTCAACAAGTCCGGGGAGGTCCCAGGTCATCGTATCGCAGCCCACCACGCTCGGTCGCTGTGCAGCGAGCCAGCGTGAGGCATCGGGTCCGATCCCTGGCGCGTCAAGGTAACGCTCCGGATCGCGCCAGAATCGACCATTTCCGGTCCGGACGAGAATGGCCATTCCGGGCTCGAGTGTGAGATCGTTGTGTACGCAGCAGGCCTCGAGCTCGGTAGCGGTGACGAGTTCTCCCGGTGCAAGAACATCGACACCGCGGATGGCGGCAACATCGAGCAAAACCCCCGGTACAACGAGCGGTGGAAGTGTCTCGACACCATGCTGAGAGAAGCCACGTGGTCCCGCAGCAGTGACCGCGTCGACGTTGCCATGAAGTCGTCCGTGGAGTGCCTGGTGACAGAGGGCGTCGATGTGTGTTCCCGTATGTTCCATCATGATCAGCAAGCCAGAAGCCGACGTACGGGAACCGGCTGTTGGACTCGGGGGCGGATCGGTATGCCGACGGTGGAGGGCAGGGACGTAGCCGGGACGATGTGCTGGGTAGATCGGCATCTCTGGCGTGCGCGGCTGCTCAAGATCGAAGACCAGCACTGGTTGGCCAGCGACCAGGCCGCGGTACGGCATTGGCGGCTTCCTTCCCCGGCGTTCACCCTCGCCGGTTCGTCCGTTCGAGGTATTCCATCGCTGTGCGATAGCGTTGGCTGTCAATCATGCCGCTTTCAAAGTAATAGGTCAGCATCGTTCGTAAGCGGAGGATGGCCAGGACATGATAGCCGTGGGCGTGCAAGCGCTCGGCGCCCCCCTGCTCTCGGTCGATGAGGACAATAAAGTCGCGGACCGTGAGACCAGCATCTTCCAGGATCCGCGCTGTGCGAAGCAAGCTGGTGCCACCAGTCATGAGATCGTCGATGACCAGGACGGTCTGGCCGGGGACGATACGGCCTTCCAGCGCGGGTTCTTGTGCATCGGGCCGAACGTAGATCAACGGGGTGTCGCTCACTAAGGCATACGCAGTCGCAAGATGCAGTCCCCCCATTGGGACCCCCGCGACGGCAGCGAAGGAAGAGAGACGCGGCCGACGGCGAGCTTGATCGGCTTGAATCTCATGGTGGATGAGAAGCGCGATGCGACGAAGAAGCGCTGGCTCACTGATGAGGACACGCGGGTTAATGTACACCGGAGAGCGGCCAGCGGTGGGGCCAAGATCAAACTCGCCGAACATGACCCCACCGAGTTCAAAGAGAGCACGCGCAATGTCGAGATTCGTTTCAGTGCCGAACAGCACGGTTCTCCCACCTCCATGATGGTCAGGCTGTGCGTGCATTGCCGAGCAGCGTGGCGAGCGCACGCTTGCCGTTGGTCGCTACACTCGGCCTTGGTGCTCGTCTGGCTGGTCGCGGGAGGTCGAGCGAACACGCATCCACCCGACGCACCTGACACGTGGCTCGAAGTATAGCTGGAGAGGGAAGACAGGTGGACTATATCGAGGCGCTCCGTTTCCTGCGCGATCGCGCTGGGTATGACCGTGGCTTTGTTGCGAACCCGTTCGCCGACGAGGGGATTGGGCTGCAGCGGACAGCGTGGCTCTGTGCGGCGCTCGGGAATCCCCAGCAGCACTACCGCAGTGTGCACATTGCCGGGACGAAAGGGAAGGGCTCGACGGCAGCCATGCTCGCAGCGGTGCTGCGCACTGCGGGCTATCGGGTCGGGCTGTACACGTCACCGCATCTCCACACGCTGCGCGAACGTATTCAGATTGACAGCGAGCCGATCGCGCCTGAAACGTTTGGCCAGCTCATGGCAGAGCTTGCGGCGGTCGATGCAGCCCTCCAAGCAGAGCGGCCGGCCTGGGGCCCGGCGACGGCCTTCGAGCTGGTAACGGTCCTTGCCTTCCTGGCGTTCGCCCGCGCCGAGGTCGACGTGGCGGTCATTGAAGTAGGGCTTGGCGGACGGCTGGATGCGACAAACGTGATCCTGCCGGACGTGGCCGCGATCACTCGGATCGGATACGACCACATGGCAATCCTGGGGTCGACACTTGATGCGATCGCACGTGAGAAGGCGGGTATCGTCAAACCGGGACGACCAGTCGTATCGTCTCCCCAGGAGCCGGACGCTGCAGCGGTGATTGAGGCGGTCGCACGGAAGCGTGCTGCACCGCTGTGGCTCGGAGGGCGGGAGTGGCAGGTGGAGGGGAGCTGGCAGGACTTTCTCTTCCGCTGTCCTGGACTGGAGCTTACGGGACTTGCCGTGGCGTTACGCGGTGCGCACCAGGTAGAGAACGCAGGCGTCGCGCTCGGGACGTTGCCCTGGCTTGCGGAAGCCGGAATCGCGGTGTCAGAGGAGGCTGTGCGCATGGGGCTCGCGAGTGTCTCCTGGCCGGGGCGACTCGAGGTGCTGCGTGAGCGACCGCTGGTTGTGGTGGACGG
>DAOTWO010000367.1:0-1922 GCA_034435855.1 Thermomicrobium sp.
CCCCCAGAACCACAGCTCGAACAGCTCGCAGGACATCCACACCACCTGAGTGACAGGATGAGCGCCCTCCTGTGGAAACCACGATTACTCACCCCCGCCCTGCCCAGTCAAGAACTCGAAGCAGAGTCCGACCTTCCGCACCTGGCCACACTGTACCCAACATGATGACCTTCGCCTGCTTCCTGTTGCGTCTCCCGCGCATGACGCCGGAACGGGGAGGCACCCAATTTCAGCACTGTATCTGTGAATTCGTTACCTCGTCTACTACAGGAAGAGAATGACCACGGCTTCTCTGCTGACAACCAACATCTCGGTTCGATTCCGCTCACGCCTCCGGCTTCGGTACGAGATAGATCCGCACACCTTGGTGAATGAGGTAGTTCAAGAGGCGGACGCGGGTCTCCAGACCAATCCGCCCCAACGGCGGGATGAGCGGCACCCCATGCAGCGCCGCCTTCGCCACAATCCATTCCCGGAACTGCCGGTCAGTCATTTCGGCTACCGTAATGTTTTCATCGCCGCGACCATCCTCCCGCGGTACCAGAACGTAGACGCGCCGCAGATCCTCTACCGTGAGGTCCGGCTGCGGAGCGCGCGCGTATCGGCCGTACGGAAAGCGCCCGATATACATGCCGTTTCCCCCATTTGTACCCACTGCGTCAACCCCCTCGATCATCACTGACTGTCCGGGAAGGCGCCACATTGCTCTTCATGTCCGCTGATCCAAGGCCTGGGCTACCAGCCATGCCACTGTCTATCAGTTTCCCGCACCGTCACTCCTGCTCGTCTCGTCACCGGAACACACTTTCCACCAGTCCCATAAACACGACCAGGAGGCGATCAGCGCGCTCGGCACCTCGTGTTACCGGAATACTTCGCGGCGCATCCCACCCGCACAGCCCTGCTCGGAACCGTTGCCAATCACCCGCCTCCCCCCAACTTCTGACTCGCCTTCCCGTGCCTGACAGAATGATCGCAGAGCTCCGTGACGGGCACCACCGCCACTGTTTTCCGGTAAGAACCGCTCCCCAAGCCTTCCCCCTCTCCCGCCACGCCCGGGTGAGGGGGTCCGGGGGTGAGGGGAGCGACTGCGGGAGACTGGGTGAGGGTTGCACCGGAGTGAGGGCAGCGTCTACTGGCCAACGGTCAACGGCGGTCTTGTGCACACCTGCGGCATTCGGTGCTTGCCGCATCATCCCGGCCCTCCGCGCGAGCGGCCGTGATGCATCGTCCCCCTCCGAAGTGGCGATCCACTCCCCCAACCCCTCGAGATGGCAGACCGTCACGACTCCTCCGGACGCTCCTGCTCCGGCCATTGGAGTACACGCTCTCCCTGTCCCACGCTACCGAACAATCGCGTCGCTTTTCCCTCTCTCCTTGACACCAGGCTTTGCTGCAAGCCGCACCCTGGGCAGCGTGATCCGAAAGTCCAGGCTCCGCACGCCCCTTTCCGCCTCCTCGACCATTCGCCCGAGCAACGTGCTCGGATGGTACGATCAGCCGGGACATGCAACGAAGGGAGAGCGTGATGCAGTGGGACGAACTGGTTCGAGTCACACCGGAACTCGACGCCTGGTTGCGCGAGACACGCCGCTATCTCCACATGAACCCGGAGCTCTCCTTACAAGAAGTCAACACAGCGCGCCTCATCGCCGGACATCTGCGCGAACTCGGGATCGAGCACCGGACGGGCCTCGGGGGTGACGGGCGCCCATTGTTTATGTCCCCGGAGGCACTCCGCGCTGCCGGGATTCAACCGGGGCCGACAACGGGAGGAAACGGGATTCTCGCCGTGATCCGCGGCGAGCGAGGTCCAGGCCGTACCGTTCTCCTCCGCGCTGACATGGACGCGCTCCCGATCGACGAGCAGAACGATGTCCCCTATCGATCGACCCGTCCCGGCGTCATGCACGCCTGCGGTC
>DAOTWO010000368.1:0-3174 GCA_034435855.1 Thermomicrobium sp.
CTTGGGAGCAGCGTAACGATCCAGGTCACAGTGCGCAACAAAGGAACGACGAGTGAGACAGTGACAGTGGCCCTTTCCGCGAACGACAACATGGTTGAAACACCGCGCAATCTCTCATTAGCTGCGGGAGCGAGCTCCACTGTGAGCTTTCGTTGGCAGCCAGCCAGCGCTGGTACCTACACCCTCCAGGCGACCGCCACAATTTCCGCCGAGGATGCCGATCCCAGCGATAACCAGCGGAGCGCAACCGTCACCGTCACACAACAGGTTCGCGATGTCGCGATCACAGAACTCAGTGCGCCCTCTAGCCTCACTCGCGGTCAAAGCGCGAGGGTCACTGTCACACTGGTGAATCTTGGGACGAGTAGCGTCAGCGTCACCGTGACCTTGACAGCTGATCCGCGCAATGCTGCGATGGGAACCGTCAGCAGCAAGGTCAGCCTCAGCCCCGGTCAAACCCGCACCATCAGCTTCACTTGGCGCACGAACAGCCGTACCGCCCCTGGAACGTACACACTGATCGCCTCCGCTCCGCTCAGCGGCGATGCTAATCCAGCCGACAACACCCGAACGACGACCATTACGGTCACCTCCACGCTCCGTCGCTGAGCTGGCAGCACGACCTCACAGCGGGGTGGTCAGGAGCTTTCCGGCCACCCCGCTGTGTTTCGCCTGGAATACTCCCGAGCGGTTCTTTTGTTCAAACGCTGCCATGTCGGTGCGAAGAACCTTGTGAAGCAAAGAAGCCGGAACCTTCGCCTGTCGCTTCTGAGCAGGCTGCGCCCAGGTCTCACGAGTTGCTTTTATCGAACCTTGTCGTAATCACCTCTTACCTTCTGGTGCTCCCTGGCAGCCATCAGACTTGACGAGAGGACGCGCACCTAGCCTCACCGAGTGGGGATACGGGCCAGTGCGCCCGCCTTCGCCAGACCGCGACACTTTTGTGTGACCCACCGGGTCAAGCCACCGGAACTCGCCCCGAACATTCACACACCGGCTCACCAGCGCGTCCTTCGGACAAGGTACATAACTGTATTTGTTCCAGTCGATCACTCCTGTGCCACATTCTTTTACCAAGTCATCATCAATTCTCCTCCTATACTCTGCTTGCTCACAACATTCATCGAAACATTCTTTTACCCGTGTTCTTCGAGAAATGCCTGAGAGGAGCACGGCGCACCCCCCAAACCCGAGTCCTGTGCGTCAGCCGCGAAACTCGATGCAGACCAAGGGGCATCGCTTAAAACGTGCCGTGGTGTGAGAGAGCCCTATCGTGCGCTCGGTCGTCACCTTGTTTCCTTGGCCTACCCTCATTCCCTGATGCAGGGGTTCTGTTGGAGAGAGCCTTCGCGAGTTGTTGCTGCTCTCTCAGCGATCCTTCACACGCTTGCTCCCGGATAGACCGGCCACTCCTGCCGCTCGACGTGCCAGACAAGGCATCGTCCCCTTGCGCCATACCTGCCGATCCGGTACGCTCACGGTGACGGTAACGCATGAGTCAGCGGAGCGATCTGTGACCGGTCTCACCGGTCGGACCGCACCGAAGTTCTCTGGTCCGTCCTTTCCGGTTGCCGCACCGGACGTTGCCCTCTGGGCAATCGTCGCGGTAGCCCTTGCCCTGGTGCTCGGGCTGCAGGCAACACGCGTCTTTGTCTCCGACCTCGTCTTTGTCATCGACCAGAGCCGTCGAACGCTCCTACTCCTCCTTGTGACGGCGATATTCGCTAGCCCTCTGCTTGCCCCACTCGTCGGTAAGCTCAGCGGGGGCCGCCTCCTCTTGGTCGCGATGGTGCTGCTCATTGCCGCACGGACTGGGCTTCAGCTTGTCGATTGGCCACCAGGCCGTGTCGCACTTGGTGCACTCGGTGTCATCGCCTTTGGTTGGGCGCTTCTCCCGTTGCTTCGCTGGCGCGCTCGAGCGGGCTTGGGAATCCTGGCCGGGACAGCACTTGACATCGCACTCCGTACGGCCCGCGACACGGTCGACCTTCCGTGGCAGGCAGGAATCGGGAGTCATCTCGCCACTGCGGTGCTGGTCATCATCTTTGCCGTCGCCGTCGGACTCATCGCGATTGACCGGGGGCCGGTCGAACCACGAGGCGCAATCGGCTTCCTGGCGCTGGGACCAGCACTCGGCCTCCTGCACCTCGTGACCGGAAACCTTGGCTTTGCAATTGTGCATACTGGCTGGGACCTGCTATTCGCGACTACTCTCCTGGGACTTGCGCTCGTGCTTGGCCTCCTCGTCGCGCCACTCGCCGCGCACCACTGGAGCGGGTGGATCGCAACCACCGGCGCGGGAGCTGCTGGACTCTGGCTGGCCTGGGGCATGGGTTGGTCCGCTGCACTCGGATTAGCGCTGGCGATTGTCAGCTGGGCGATCTTTACACTGACGGCAGCGATGGGAGGGCGCCTCCTCCGTAGTCCGGCCAGCGTTGGTCGAGCCGGTTTGGCACTCGCGCTCGGTCAACTCCTGCAGGTTGCACTCTTGTTCCGCTACTACACGGCGACCGGAGACCGCTGGATACCATTCGTGCTGTGGGCACTTCTCGCTCTTATCGTCGCGCTCGACTGGCCGAGCGGCTGGCCACCCGGCGCTATCGCTCTTCTCCCACATGTGGCCCTCGGTATGCTGCTCCCACTGGCTGCCGCCATCGCCTGGCAAGCACTCAGTAGGCAAGCGTCACCCCCAGCATTCGCCCCGAGCTCCGAACTCGTCGTGATGACGTTCAATATCCAATCTGGCTACGACCGTGACCAACGTTGGCACTTGGAAACAACCGCTCGCGTTATTGAGACTGCTCACCCAGACATCGTCCTGCTACAGGAAGTCAGCCGTGGCTGGCTCGTCACTTCCAGTGCCGACCAATTGACATGGTTGGCACGGCGGCTCGGCATGCACGCCAGTTGGGGTCCCGCAAGCACAGACGGACTCTGGGGAAACGCCGTGCTTACCCGCGCACAGCCGTTGGAAGAGCAAGTTGTACACTTCCAAACAACGCAGAACCTGCGCCGAGGAGCTGTCCTCGTCCGGCTGGCCACGCCAACCACATCAGTCTGGGCTGCCAGTACGCATCTCGACGATCCGCGGTCAGCAACTGCAGTGCGACTAGCCCAGATAGAGGAACTCCTTGCTTTTCTTCAGCCAGTACGCCCACTTATCCTCGGTGGCGA
>DAOTWO010000369.1:0-3500 GCA_034435855.1 Thermomicrobium sp.
GTGCTTCACTGCGTGTCTGGGCCAGCAGTGCATTCTGTTGCCATCGCTCAAGGGCAAGGGTTGTGATTGTCGTGAGGAGGAGCCCGACCGCGAGTGCTGCCCAGGGTGCCCAGCGGAAGGGGAGTCGTCCTGCCGCACGGTCGTGCCGTACACTCGCCAGGATGGTGAGCAGGTTGGCGACTGCCAGGAGCGCTGGGATGCCAGGGAAGGGATGACCTCGTAGGGTCAAGAAGGGTTCGATGCGGGTGAAAGGGGCGAACAGGGCAAGCAGGTGCAATGTTGCAGCGAGCGTCGAGGCTACCGCAGAAATACAGATGAGCCAAGCATGCTTGCCGAATGCCAGTGTCAGGAGTCCGAGCCCTGTGAGCGCGAGCGATGCGACGGTGATCAGATCGTGGTTCATTTGGACGTTGGGGCCATTTCTGGCCAGACCCCCAGTCGCGATGGCAAGGCCAAAGGCGACCCCACCGGCTGTCAGGAGCACGTAGCGATGCCAGGGATTCCGCAGGATGCTGAATGTGCCGAGCAGAGCGGCTCCTGGGATCACCAGAACACTGATCAGAACGATGTTTCGGTCTTGGATGATTCCATTCCCGTGAGAACTACCGGCCCACGCTGTAAGGCTGGTACTCAGGGCAATCCAGAGCAGTCCGGGAACTACATCCCAGGACCATAAGGCAGAACGCTTCCGAAATTCATCAACGACACGCCCCCTTGCGGGGGAATGCTGCTTGTTCTGTTGAGCTGCATCGATCATAGATATCCTCAGGCGAAGGCTGAGTCTCTACTGGATCTGACCACTGCAACCGCTTGTCATTCTCTTCGCCCGCGAGGGCGGATACGATCTCTTATAACGGCACAGTACCCGTCTGAGAAATAGCCTGATCGTCCAGAATACTTCAACGGAGGAACGAAAAACGGGTCGCCTCAGTGCGGCAACCCGTCATCGTCACCAGCGTACGGTGTGATTAGCTGCAGCCGAGACTATTCCCGCAATTCAAGCACTTGTAGCAGGAGCCGTTGCGGACTGTCAGGTGTCCACAGACATCGCAGAATGGAGCATCGCCCATGAGGTGCGCGAGCTGTTCATCGAGTGCGTCCCGCTGCACGCGGTGAATGGCCCCATTGTGAGCGACCTGAATGGTCACCAGCTCCGGAGCGAGTTCGGCCTGGCCGTTGATCCGCGTTTTCGGAGCCGGTGAAGGATTCGGTGCCTCCTCTGATCTGCTCGTTGTGTCCGTCGCCGACTTGCGCTCGTGGGGTGTCTCGGTTCCCGTAGTAGGAGCCTGCGCCGGCTGCTCGGACGGTAGTACCTGGACGAAGTCGGTCCGCCCGAGATACTCGTACCCGAGCACACGGAAGATATAGTCGATGATCGACGTGGCCATCTTGATGTTGGGGTGTCCTTCCACAATGCCTTGCGGTTCGAATCGTTGGAAGGTGAAGGTGTCGACAAACTCTTCCAGTGGCACGCCGTACTGCAGGCCTTTGGATACGGCGATGGCGAAGCAGTTCATGAGGCTGCGGAAGGCTGCGCCTTCCTTGGCAACATCGACAAAAATCTCGCCCAGAGTTCCGTCCTCGTACTCACCGGTGCGCAAATAGACCTTCTGGCCACCGACGCGTCCTTCGTAGGTGAAGCCGCGTCGCTTCGGTGGTAATGGGCGGCGGCGCGGTCGTTCGACCACGACCACCTGCACCTGCTTTTCTGGCTCTGCTGCTGTTCGAGTTTCGGCTGACGCTGCCTTCTCCTTATCGCTGCTCGAGCGCGTTGAGAGTGGTTGCGAGAGCTTGGAACCGTCGCGGTAGATCGCCAGCGCCTTCAGGCCGAGCCGCCAGCCCTCGAAGTAGGCCTTCGCCACATCCTCAACTGTGACTTCGTGCGGCATGTTGATTGTCTTGGAGATAGCCCCCGAGAGGAACGGTTGGACAGCCGCCATCATCCGGATGTGCCCCATGTAATGGATGAACCGTGTCCCGTGTTTGCCGCACTTGTTGGCACAGTCAAAGACTGGCAAGTGTTCCGGCTTGAGGTGCGGTGCACCTTCAACTGTCTGTCGCCCACAGATAACGTCGTTTGCCTCCTCGATTTGTTGCGGAGTGAAACCGAGTGCGCTCAGTAGGTCGAATCCCGGCTGATTCCACTGCTCAGGGGTGAACCCGAGTCGACGCAGTGCTGGCTCTCCCACCACGAACGGTGTGAAGGCATGACGCAGCTCAAAAACGCCCGGGAGGGCAGCTTCGATCCGCTCGAGTTCCTCGTCGGTGAAGCCGCGCGCACGAAGCGTCTCGCGATTGATGTGCGGTGCGCCTTCGAGTGTCAGTGTGCCGAGGACGTAGCGCAAAATGTCCTCGATCTGCTCCGGTGAGTAGCCGAGCCGTTCAAGTGCTGGAGCGACCGAGCGGTTGACAATCTTGAAGTACCCTCCACCAGCAAGCTTCTTGAACTTGACTAGTGCAAAGTCGGGTTCGATTCCGGTGGTGTCACAGTCCATCAGCAGCCCGATAGTCCCGGTTGGAGCCAGAAGCGTTGCCTGGGCATTGCGGTAGCCGAAGCGCTCGCCGAGTTCAAGTGCACGATCCCATGCTTGCCGCGCCGCTGCGACCAGTTCCGGTGGGCAGTGTGTGGGATCAAGACCCTGGGGTGCAATGTGCAACCCTTCGTACTCCTCGGGATGCGCATCGTAGGCTGCGCGACGATGATTGCGGATGACTCGCAGCATATGCTCGCGGTTCTCAGGGAAGGCCGGGAAGGGGCCAAGCACCTCTGCCATCTCCGCGGAGGTGGCGTAGGCCTCGCCGGTCATGATCGCCGTAATGGCCGCTGCCACAGCACGTGCCTCGTCCGAGTCATAGGGGAGTCCCATGGTCATCAGGAGGGAGCCAAGGTTGGCATAGCCGAGTCCAAGCGTACGGAATCGATAACTGTTCCACGCGATCTCACGGCTCGGATACTGGGCCATGAGCACTGTGATCTCAAGCACAATGGTCCAGAGTCGGACTGCATGACGGAAGGCAGCGATATCAAAGACTCCGGTCTTGGGGTCGTAGAACTTCATCAGGTTGAGTGAGGCCAAGTTGCAGGCAGTATCGTCAAGGAACATATATTCGGAGCAAGGGTTAGAGGCATTGATGCGTCCGGAAGCCGGGCACGTGTGCCAATCGTTGATGGTGGTGTCGTATTGAATACCGGGATCGGCGCATTGCCAGGCTGCTTCAGCGATCATGTTCCAGAGCTCACGGGCGCGGATCGTCTTGGCAATGCGCCCATCGGTGCGCCATCGCAGGTGCCATTCCCGGTCCTCAAGGACGGCCTGCAGAAACTCATCGGGTACCCGCACTGAGTTGTTCGAGTTTTGGCCAGAGACTGTCGCATACGCCTCACCGTTGAAGTCGGCAGAGTAGCCGGCGGCCACCAGTGCGGCGACCTTCTTCTCCTCTTCGGCTTTCCAGCGAATGAACTTTTCAATGTCGGGATGGTCAATGTCGACGACGACCAT
>DAOTWO010000370.1:0-21925 GCA_034435855.1 Thermomicrobium sp.
TCCGAAACAGCGCGCTCTTGCGGCACAATTCACACGATTATCGTCGCATGATCGGCGGAGTAAGTGAGCAGTTGGGTAGTCTCTCCGTCAACGTGAGGAGGGTTGTTACGTGAATATGCGGAAGTTCACTCGCCGGACTCTGCTTGTAGCTGTCACCGGAGCGGTATCGAGTAGTCTTCTTGCTGCCTGTGGTGGTGGCCAGCAGCCGACACCAACTGCTGCACCCGCTACACCGGCCGCTGCGACTGGGGGAGCAACGCTGACCACGGCTCCCGCTGTTACCCCGACTGCTGCGTCTACCGCTACCCCAACACCCGCGCCAACAGTCGTGCAGGCTCGCAAGCTCAAGATGCGCGTTGCCTTGGCCACCGAAGAAGCCGGGAATTTCATCGCAGTTGAAAAGCGCTTTTTCAAGGAAGCCGGACTGGATGTGGAGCTGGTTACCACACAAGGCACGCCCGGCGAAGTTATTCCGTTGGTAGCCGTCGGCCAGCTCGATCTCTTTAGCGGTGCCATTCAGGCGGCACTGGTCAACGCCCGCACACAGGGGGTCGAGGTGACCATTGTCGCCGGTGAAGGCGCACTGCGGCGCGGGAATGTGTTTCACGCCTATGCCGTCACGAAGCAGCTGTACGATCAAGGCGTCCGCTCGGTCGCAGACTTGCGCGGCCGCACCCTGGCCATGCCAAGCGACGCCGGGATCGACTTGCTCGAACTCAAGAAGGTGTTGGAATCCGGTGGGCTAACTCTCGATGACATCAAAATGCAACTGATCCGCCTCCCCGACATGCCGACAGCCCTGCAGAACGGCGCGATGGAGGCCGCTGAACTCGTCGAACCCTATGCGACGATCGCGACGAAGCAACTCGGTGCGGCTGTCCCAATTGTGGCCGGTGATCAGATCGTCGACATTGTCGGCGATAACTTCCCCATCTCGGTGATCGTTGTCGGCCCCCCAATGCTCAAGGATCGCGCACTGCTGGAGGCATTTCTCGTCGGATATCTCAAGGGAGCACGGTACTACCTCCAAGCGCTAAAGGATCCGGCGGCACGCGCTGAGGTCGTGCAGATTCTCAAGAATCGGACACCGCTCAAGGATGACACGCTCTACGAGCAGATGACCTGGCCTGGTGTCTCTGAAGACGGCACCTTCGATCTCACAAAACTGGACGAAGCACAGCAGCTCTGAAAGCAACGCGGCAAGATCCAGCAGACAGTTCCCGTCGATCAGCTGGCCGACTTCAGCTTCGTCCAGAACGCAGCCAAGCAGCTCTGAGGCGAACACTCGTCGCAGGCCAGAGTCTTCGCCTCGCTGGCTGGCCTGCCCCTTGTGTGTCTTCAGAAGTAAATTCTCCGTTCTGAGCATGCTATAATCCCCCTATTTGATTCCGGTCTTGCGTCAGTGCCTAATCCTCCGCCACGATCGACCGGGCCGAGCGGTGATAAGCGAGAGGACGGAAGGTACAGGCGATGACAAGCGTTCACCCGGTTCCCTCGCCACGGGCGCGGGAGCTCGTTCGTGGGGCGTACGATCTCCACGTCCACTCCGGCCCCGACGTCATGCCGCGGCGTATCGACGACAGCGCACTGGCACGTCGCTTCCTTGACGTCGGCCTTGCTGGATATGTCATCAAGTCTCACTACGTCCCGACCGCCGAGCGCGCTGCTGTCGTACGCGCGGCTGTCCCGGGTGTCCAAGTTCTTGGGTCTCTCACCCTCAACCGTGCAGTCGGTGGTCTTAACCCCCTCGCTGTCGAAATCACGGCCCGAGAAGGAGCACGGCTTGTCTGGCTCCCCACTGTAGACGCTGCGAATGAATGACGACATCCCCAACATGCGCCGGCTGGCGCGAAGCTACCATATTGGGCACGTCTCCAGCGAGAGATGCGCGAGACCAGCTTTGACGTGCCGCCCGTTGACGTCGTTGGACCCGACGGCGACGTCGTCCCAGAGCTCCGTGCCGTCCTCCGTCTGATCGCGCGGCATGGTCTGGTCCTAGCCACAGGACACCTGGGTCGTGACGAGATCTTTGCCGTCGTTCAAGCGGCCCGTGAGGAGGGTGTGCGCCACATCATCGTCACCCATCCCGATTTCCCCTCCCAAGCCCTCACGGCAGAGGATCAGGTCAGGCTTGCAGAGATGGGCGCCTATCTGGAGCACTGCTTCACCCCGCTCTACAGCGGCAAAGTCCTTTGGGAAACGGCGTTCGCTCACATTCGCGCCGTCGGCCCAGAACGCGTCGTCTTGAGCACTGACCTCGGCCAACCGGACAACCCGCCCGTCGAAGACGGATTGGCACTCTTTGCTGACCGTCTGCTCGAAGCAGGTTTCAGCGAAGACGAGATCCATACGATGGCCGTGCGGAATACCGTTCGACTCGCCACTGGGAGGGAGCAATGACTGGGGTTCGACGCCTACTCGTCGTCGGGGCACATGCTGCCGACTTCGTTTGGCGAGCAGCCGGAGTCATCGCCCTTGTCACGGCCAATGGCGGTGAAGCCACCGTGCTCGCGCTGTCCTACGGAGAGCGCGGCGAGTCCGGTGAACTCTGGAAGGAACCGGGCCAGACGATCGAACGCGTGAAAGCCATCCGCCACGAACAGGCCGAACAAGCAGCCCACGCGCTCGGTGCACGCTTCCTTTGCTTTGATCTTGGTGACTATCCGCTCGAGGTAGATCGCGAGGCGACGGAACGGCTAGCCCAACTGATTCGAGATGTCCGCCCCGAGGCGATCATTACCCATACCCCGGTGGATCCCTTTAATCCTGATCATCCGGTCGCACACGAGGCCGTCCAACGTGCTCGCCTTCTCTCCTCTGGTGCCGGCGTCGCCAGCGCTTTTGCGACGGTGGAGCCCCCACCGCTGTACTACTTCGAGCCGCACCAGCCTGAGTTGTGCGGCTTCGTTCCCACCATCTTTGTGGACATCACACCGGTCTACGAAAAGAAACTAGCCGCAATGCAGGTCATGGCCTCCCAGCAGTACCTTCAGCGCTACTATGCCGAACTTGCGGAACGACGAGCCAACCATGCACGCCGCATTTCGGGCATTACGGACATTCGTTACGCCGAGGCATTCCAACGCGTCACACCACTCGTCGCCCGTGAACTCCTCGGTCACGGCTGAGCGCCTGGAATCGGAGGACATTGATGACTCGAGCAGAAGAGCGTGCCATCGAAGATCCAGTGCTTACCGAGGCGTGCCAGGCCTTCAGTGAGCTCGGCGTCGCCACCGTCTACGAGGCTTCCGGTCGTCAGGGGCTGATTGATCTCCCACTCATTCCGATTACTCCCGGGCAACGTGTCGCCGGCCCGGCGTTGACCGTGCTCTGTGGTCAGGGAGACAACCTTATGGTTCATGCCGTCATGGAACGCGTCTTCCCGGGCGCCGTATTGGTCATCACGATGCCGGAACCCGAACCGGTCGCACTTGTTGGGGAACTTTTGGCGATCCAAGCGAAAGTCCGTGGTGCAGCAGCACTCCTCGTCGATGCTGCAGTGCGCGATGTTGACGAACTTCGCGCGATGGGCCTTCCGGTGTGGACACGCTTCATCCGTGTCCGCGGTGCGACAAAAGAGAAGATCGGTGGTATCGACGTACCAGTGGTCGTCGGCGGAGCACAAATCCAGCCTGGCGATATCGTCGTGTTGGACGATGACGGCGCAGTTGTCGTAGCACGTGAACGCGTCTCATCCGTCCTCGAGAGTGCGCGCGCCCGCGCCGAGCGAGAGGCACGTCTCCGCGAACGGCTGCAAGCTGGAGAGCTGACGTACGACCTTCATGGGTTGCGTGCGGTCGTAGAACGCCAGCGGTGAGGTCGGTGTAAAGTGCGTGAGCAGGGGAGGTTATGCTATGCAAGACGTGACACTCTACATCGGTGAACCAAGCTGCGATATGGCTCATCTCGCTCATCTCGAACTGCTTACTCCGACGCTCGAGGAGAGCGAGCGTTTCTTCGTGGACTATCTCGGGATGACGGTGAGCGAACGACGTGGAAATTCCGTCTATCTCCGCGCGTGGGACGATTACGCGCACCAAACGCTCAAACTTACTGCTGGCCCGGTGCCAGCAATGGAGCACTTCGCGTACCGCGTGAGCTCGCCGGAGGCGCTGCAACGACGCGTGGCGATGCTTGAGCGTACGGGGCTCGGTTTAGGCTGGATCGATGGCGACGCCGGCCACGGCCCGGCCTATCGTTTCCGGACTCCCGACGGACACATCGGCGAGCTCCTGTGGGAGGTCGAATGGTACCAGCCGACACCAGAGACGAAGCCGGCACTAAAGAATCAAGCTTCCCGGTTCCCGGCACGTGGTTGAAATATCCGCCGACTCGACCATATCAATATCTTTGCGGCCGACGTCCGGGCAACGCGCAAGTTCCTGCAAGAGAACCTTGGGCTTAAACTCACCGAATGCATCATCTTCGATGATGGCTCAGAAAAGGGTGCCTGGGTCACAGCTAACAATAAGGGCTATGAAATCGCTATTACCGAGGACCAGACAGGTGCACGGGGACGCTTCCATCATGTCTGCTACGCGGTGGACACTCGTGAGGAAGTCCTCCGTGCTGCAGATATTGCCATTGAGTTCGGGTACCGTATCGAGTACGGCCCACACAAGCATGCCGTTCAGCAGACTGTCTTCCTCTACGTTATGGAGCCAGGCGGCCATCGTATCGAGATCGGTTGCCCAGGAGCACGCCTGGTCTTGGCACCTGATTGGAAGCCGATTGTCTGGACCGAAGCCGAGCGCAAGCGTGGGCAAGCATGGGGCCTACCCACTGTTGCCACCTTCCATACGTACGGTACTCCACCAGTCGAAGTTGCACGCTGAGCGAACCGGTTCACTTCTCAGTGTCTCCGTAGGGGATGCGGCTGAAGCCGCATCCCCTACCAACTCCGCGGCTCAACCGACAATCCTCGAAATACTGCCCCAGTCCCACGCTCCATCAGTGGCCATACGCCTGTCTCTCGTTTGCTCCCCTTCACGGCTCTTCGGGCGCATCACAAGCAACTTATGGCCTGCTGCGATACCACCGGTCGAGCGCAGTGGGGTAGGAACGAAGTGCCCGCGCTGACCAGCAAGCCAGCGACGAGCCTGCATGATTCGCCGCGGGGGTACTGGCTCCATATCGCAGGAGAGAACGGGTCACAAGGGTTGCTATGACCTGGCACCGTTGGTAAGCTCCTCAACACGAAACGAACTTCCGGCCCAACAGGGGAATCCATGCAGCGGAGCTCGGATTCTCTCCATCGGTTGGCCAACCACTGCATACGCCTCTCTCGACGTGGTTTCCTCGCGCTCGCCTCGTCCTTGCTTGCCTGCCAACCTGCTCCACGACGTTCTTCAGAGCAGGTCACACCGTCACCGACGCCAACCCACCCACCATTGCACCCGCGAGCCGAGCGACCCCTCCGCGCACTCGCCCGTCCCACAGTGACCATCCGCGTCCCTGACCTGCCACCGACGCTGGCGCGACAAGCCCAACATTGGCTTGCCCGACTCCAAGCGACGCTTCCCCGTCATTGGTCGCTTCGCTTGACCACCTCGCACGACGCACTCTTCCACCTCCACTCGACCGTTGGCACCCCGGCGGGGTATGTGATCGGTGGGCGAGTGTTCGTCCCCGTCACCACGCACGAGAATCTCGTGCGCAGCCTACCGCGAGATGCACTCCGCGCACTCATCAACGGAACGATTCGCAACTGGGGTGAACTCGGTCATCCAGATGATCTTCCGGTCCTCCGCGTCTCGGTCGAGCAATATGGCTATCAGCTCGCGGAAGCGGACAGGCGCGTCCCGGATGTCGCCGCACTCACTCGGTTGAGCACCCTCGGCCTCTTCGCTCTGATCGAACCTGATGCCACTGCAGCATCCCTTCGCGTCTTATCGGTCGACGGGAGAGATCTCTTCCGCGCCCCCAGTAGTGCGCCGCAGGCTCCCGAACTTGTCGAGTGGCTCGTCCTCGACGGCCCAACCCACCTCTTGCCCATCGACACCCTGTCGCCTGAACCGCTCCCTCACCCCACGTTTACCACCATCACCATCGCCGGCGACATCATTCTCGGCCGAACAGTCCACCGCATCATGATCGCACGCCGCGACTGGCAGGCCCCCTTCCGCCACATCGCCAGTGAACTGTCCTGGGCCGATCTCACGATTGCGAACCTTGAATGCGCGCTCACCCGACGGTACCCTCCCCCGGAAGATCCATACACGCTTCGTTTTCTCTCCTATCCGGATGCACTTGCCGGGCTGCAGCTCGCTGGGATTGACGCGGTCAGCCTCGCGAACAACCACAGCATGGATTTCGGCTGGCTGGCACTACAGGACACCAAAGAGGCTCTTGCCGCGGCCGGAATCGCCTCGTTCGGCGCAGGGGTCGACATCCAAAGCGCACTTGAACCTGCCATCCTCGGTGCTCGGACATCGACCGTTGCACTGCTGGGCTTTGATGGTGTCTCTGCTGACTGGTATGGCGCGACCGATGAGTCACCGGGGACTGCGCCACTTGATCCCGAACTCATCCAGCACGCTATCAGTGCCGCTGCAAATCAGGCGACGATCGTGATTCCATTCTTCCATTGGGGCGTGGAGTACACGCTCGTCCCGACCGCGTTCCAGCGGGAAATTGCCCGCCTAGCCATCGACGCCGGCGCCACGTTGGTCGTCGGATCACACCCCCACTGGGTCCAGGGGGTCGAATGGTATCGTGGTCGCCCAATCTTTTACTCGCTCGGCAATTTTGTTTTCGACCAAGAGTGGTCACCCGAGACGAAGCAAGGTCTGATTCTCCACCTCTGGTTCCGCAACTCTGATCTCATGCGTTACGAACTGGTTCCGGTCATCATTGAGGACTATCACCGTCCCCGACTCGCCACAGAAGCGGAGGCGACGATGATCCTCCGTCGGGTGCAGGAGTCTACTCGCGCACTTCGCTCCTGAGCCGGAGATCGCTAGACTCACAGCTCACATCAGGAGACCAAACGGCTACACCAGACTCAATGATCACTGACCGGTCAATCCTGCCCTACTGAGCATGCTGAGGCTGTGAGACTTTGGGCCCGGTGCTCGAAGATGCAGCATCCACGTGGCCGAACAGCTCAACCCACCGCGACGTGGGTCACTCTTGGCTCATGGACCGCAGTGCCGCAAGCGATCCTCGCCCATTCGTGTTGTGCAAGCCACCCTTGACAACGTTGGCCTCGCTATGCCATACTTTCGCCGTGACAACGCGGAGGCGTGGTGTAGAGGCCTAACACGCGGCCCTGTCAAGGCCGAGATCGCGGGTTCGAATCCCGTCGCTTCCGCTGAGTTTTCAAGCGCGGTCTGAAGGCCGCGCTTTTCCTCTTTTGCGTGGCCTTCAGAAGCTGGTGAGCTCCCTCCCACGTGTGCAGGTCCTTCACTGCGGTGTCTCGCCTTGCTCCCACCACAGCCCCATCCGCGCCTGTGTACCGCCATCCACAAACAACACCTGGCCAGTGATGAAGTCCGCGTCATCCGAAACGAGAAAAACCGCCGCTTTTCCAACGTCCTCTGGCCGACCAACCCGTCCCCAAGGCACCATCTGATTGCCCAGTTCCCTCGTATACCCGGGAATCTGGAAGTATCGTGGCACTTCAATCAGCCCAGGCCCGATGGCGTTGACCCGAATTTTGAGCGGCGCCAGTTCGATGGCGAGCGACCGGTTGAAGGCGATAATCGCCCCCTTCGTCGCCGCACATGCCGCATGGCGCGGGAATCCTGCAGCACCGTGAATCGAGGTGATGTTCAGGATTGCCCCGCTGCCGCGTTCCAGCATATGACGCACAGCCTGCTGAGCACAGAAAAAAGTCGCACGCATATTCAGGTCAAAGAGCTCCTCATAGACCTCCTCCGGGAAATCCAGAAATGATCGCGCGCGCGTCACCCCCGAATTGTTAACTAAGATATCAAGACCACCAAGCGCTGCGGCTGCCTCGTCAACAACGCGCCGACACTCTGCCACCGAGCGGAGATCCCCACCCAGCGCCACCGCCTGGCCACCATTCCGACGGATCTCCTCAACTGCCGCCTCTGCTCCTTCACGGCTGTGAGCATAGTGCAGCGCTACCGCAGCTCCCTCCGCAGCGAGTGCCAGTGCGATGCCACGGCCGATCCCCATCCCAGCCCCGGTGACAAGGGCACGCTTTCCATCTAACCGTCCCACCCCTTCATCCTCCCTTCGTCACGATCCCTCTCCGAGGACGCAGTATCGCGTGATCGCAGCACAACGAGTAGTCCCTCTCTATGCCATCTGTACCGTCGGTGCTGAGATCGTTTAAACAGGCCAACAACTTGAGAGATCTCGCAACGGGTAGCCAGAGGGCCATTGAGAAGGACGCTCGTAACCCCCACAACAGGACACCCGATGCACCCCCAGTCACAGTCACGCGAGTCGGAACCATCCAGGCCCCTAACTCGCTGCACTCCGGAGAGAGACTCTTCCGCCTCTTCGCCTCCTGGGCGATAATGGTCGCGACGATTACGAAGGGAGTCGGAGGACCATGGAACTCGCCCTGATCCTTCCTCCTTGGCCCAATGAGCGCTGGAAACTGGCATTGCAGTTGGGTGTCACACATGCGGTCACGACTTTGCCATTCCACGTTGCGGGAGGACATCAGGCATCGAACCCACCAGGGGTACCTCAGCCCGTTGTGCCGCACGACGTGCCACCGCCGGAATATCGTCCCTGGGATTTCATGCCTCTCCTACTCATGGTGCAACGCTTCCGTGAGGCGGGGATCACCGTCTCGGTCATCGAGGCCTCCCCACCGATGCACCGTGCCCGGCTCGGTCTGGACGGTCGCGATGAGGAGATCGAATGGGTCATCACGCTCATTCGCAATATGGGCAAACTCGGAATTCCGGTCTGGTGCTGGAACTGGATGGCCGTGATCAACTGGGCACGCACCTCGACGACCACGCCGACACGCGGTGGAGCCCTCGTCACGAGCTATGATCACGAACTTATGGAACGAGCAGGCCCGACAGAATATGGCGAGATTTCTGCAGAACGGCTCTGGCAGAACCTCGAGTACTTCTTAAAGGCTGTCGTGCCTGTCGCTGAGGAGGCTGGCGTCCAGCTCGCTCTCCACCCCGATGATCCCCCTGTTCCATCCTTGCGCGGGATCGCACGAATCCTGATCACACCAGAGGCACTGCAGCGAGCGCTCGACCTCTATCCGAGCCCTGCACATGGGTTGACCTTTTGCCAGGGCACAATCTCAACCATGGGTGTTGACGTCCCACACTGGATTCGACATTTCGGCCGACAAAACAAGGTTCACTTCGTCCACTTCCGTGACGTGCGCGGTGGCCCGACACAGTTCGTTGAGACCTTCCACGATGACGGCCAAACCGACATGTATGAAGCGATGAAAGCCTATTACGAGATCAATTTCCAAGGCGTGATGCGGCCAGACCACGCACCAACGATGGAGGGAGAGCCGAACACCGAGCCAGGGTACATGATGCTCGGGCGTCTCTTTGCCATCGGATACATGAAAGGACTGCGCGAGGCTGTGCTCAAGACCGCTGCCAGTTCAGTCTCGTAGTGCGCGACAGTTGTTGTCGAGCGTACCTCGACCTGGGGGAGCAAGACATTTCGCCTTCGGCACTCACAGGTGGTCCCCTCCGGTTCTCATGCTCCCACCACTTCACTCTCCAGGAGGACTGTGCGATTGATTGCCGCGCAACTCGGCGCCCCTTCGACAACAAGGCTTCGAGTTATCAGCATCAATCTAAACCCTTTCTGAGATCGCGCTTCTCACGTCCTGCAAAAAGCCCATGGAAATCCAGAGTCCCCAACGAGATCTCCCATGTGTGGCTTGATACGACACTCAGGTCCCGCAAGGAAAGAAGCGCTGATCGCACCAGCAGCGACGAAAAGTCGGTCACCACCTACAGACTTCTCGACATGTCGCCACACTCACGGTCGTGACGTGCCCCACGGGAGCGTCTGCTGAGCGAAAACAATTACACTTGTTGTGGCGTGCTCATACGAGAGCGTGAGGTGACGAGCAAAATGAGTGCACATCCCCGTCGCATCATGCTTCTGACTACACCGACAAGCTACCGTACGGCCGCGTTCCTCACTGCCGCCGCGCGACTGGGTATCGAGGTTCTCCTCATTGAAGACACGCCTGAGCCGCTCCGGCAGATTTGGGAACTCCGCTACGCCGTTGACTTCAGCGCTCCAGAACGCGCTGCGGAAGAGCTCGCGCGCCTTGCTCAAACACATCCGGTGCGTGCTGTCGTACCCGTCGACGACTCCGGGACACTCCTCGCTGCGCTGGTGTCTCAGCAGCTGGGCCTTCCAAGCAATGACCCGGGTGCAGCGCTCGCAGCCCGCGACAAATGGATCATGCGTCAGCGGTTCGCAGCGGCCGGTGTTCCAGCGCCAAAGGCTCAAGCGTTCCCCGCCCTGGCAAACCCGGCAGAAATTGCAGCCCACGTCTCCTATCCATGTGTCATCAAGCCTACTCGGCTCTCCGGCAGTCGTGGCGTCATCCGAGCAAATAATCGAAACGAGTTCACGGACGCGTTTGAACGTGTCCGCGCCATCCAAGAGAGTGACGGGATGAACCTGGAGCAAGCGTCCATTCTCGTCGAGCCATTCGTGCCTGGTTTCGAGGTCGCGTTAGAAGGGCTATTGACCGATGGCAAACTAGAGGTCCTCGCCCTGTTTGACAAACCTGACCCGCTCGACGGTCCGTACTTTGAGGAGACGATCTACGTGACGCCGTCGCTGTTGCCACCCGAAACGCAAGCAGCGATCGTCTCCGCCACCAGGCAGGCAGCGCAAGCGCTCGGGCTCCAAACCGGACCGATCCACGCTGAGCTTCGGGTGAATGATCAGGGGCCTTGGGTCATCGAAGTAGCCGGACGGTCCATCGGTGGTCTGTGTTCGCGCATCCTCGAGTTTGGGACCGGGACGACGCTCGAAGAGCTCATTCTCACCCATGCGGTCGGCGATCCGATTCCCTCCCGAGATCGCCGATCAGGCGCGGTCGGTGTCATGATGATTCCGATACCGGGTCGGGGCATCTTGAAAGGCGTTGATGGTATTGCCGAAGCGCAACGGGTACCCGGTATTACCGGTATCGAGATCACTGTGAAGCGCAACCATCGGATTGTTCCATTGCCGGAAGGAGCGAGCTATTTGGGGTTCATCTTCGCACAGGGAGACGACCCATACGAAGTTGAGGCTGCACTACGACGTGCTCACGCGCAGCTCCGGATTCGCCTCGCCCCCGAGCTCCCTCTCATCACTGCTCGGCGCGTATGAGCATTCGCTCACTTCTTGCGAGCTGGACCACCTTTCGCCGGTTGTCCAATGCCTGGTGGCACCCAGCCCTCCGGCAGCTCCTCTTCTTCGCCGAAGAAGAACGCTTCCATATGCTCACGGAGAATTGCACGATCCTCCGGGTCAGCTGGATTCAAACCGTAATGATTGATCACGATCGTCTGATACTCACGCCACATCTCCCAGGCCTCCTGGGATATCTCGCGGTAAATGCGCTCTCCCAGCGGGCCGGGGAAAGGTGGCCGCTCAAGGCCGGGCAATTCCCGCTTAAGCTTCACGCAGTAGACCATACGCGTCATTGTGAGCCGTCCTCATTCGTCGTCTCGTCAAACACTGCGGCAAGGGTAACGAACAGGAACCGACTATGTCAAAATCGTCTCGATTGCCTCGCGTTGTGCTCTGGGGCTCCTTAAGTCGTCAAACTGCAGTCACACTACACGCTCTGCTCCAGGCCAAGATTCCCGTACAAGGTCTCATCGTCGCTGGCGCTCCACTGCAGCACCCAATAGGGTCGGCTGTGCCCCTTGCAATCTGGCACACCGATCCGTACGACATCGCCCGTCGCAAAAACATCCCTGTCGTCACTATCAAACGGCGTTCAGAGCTCTACGAATTGACGCATACCACTCAACTGTCCGCTGAACTCGGACTCGTGTCATGTTTTCCCTGGAAGCTACCAAAGGAGGTGGCAGCCTCTTATCCCCGCGGAATGCTTAATATCCACCCCTCTCCACTACCAGCCTACCGCGGACCAGCACCGCTCTTTTGGCAGTATCGTCACGGCTGCCTCACGACTGGCGTAACCCTGCATCGCATCACAGAGCAACTGGACTCCGGTCCGCTTCTGGCGCAGGTTCATTGCACTCTTCCACTCGCCTTCCCTGGTGATCGGCTCGAGGCTTGGCTTGCTTGGTATGGAGTCGGATTACTCCTCCGGGTTCTCCGCGGGGAGCGTACCGCGCACATGACACCGGCCGAGTCCGTCTCTTCCGGGTGGGCACCACTTCCAGGACCAGAAGAGTCCACGATCGATTGGACCTGGTCCTGCTGGCGCGCTGCCCACTTCTTAGCTGGCGTTCTCCCGCTCGGTTACAACGTCACGATCTGCGACCGCCACGGACAGAACTGGCACGTTGAGCGTTTTCTCGCGTGGAGTGCCCACCCGCTCGTTCCAAGCCGGGGATCTTCCACGATTGTCTCACTCGAGTTCGCCGACGGATACCTTGCCGTCCAAGCACGACCGCTTTACTCTGTCGAGCGACCTCGCCGCAGCGTCCGTCGCCAATAGTCGAGCGTGTCAGCGAGCGTCTGTTCGAGCGGTATTTCCGGGCACCAGCCAGTCGCAGCTCGCAATGCACGTGCATCACCGCGTAACACCCGTATTTCCACTGGCCGCAGTCTCCCCGTGTCTTGTTCAACACGGAGCGGAAGTCGCGCCATCGCGAGTAAACGCTCTACCACCTCGGCCAACTTCCAGGAGTATCCACTGGCAATATTGAACACTTGTCCAACGAAGCGCTGGTCAGCAACAAGCTCATACGCACGGACGACATCGCGCACGTCAAGCAGGTCACGCTCAACGTTCAAATCGCCGACGAGCAGAACAGGGGGTGCGAGACCGAGTTCAGCCTCGGCGATCTGCCGTGCAAATCCAGATATCGAGAAACGCTCGCTTTGTCCGGGGCCAATATGGGTGAATGGCCGAACCCGCACCACCGGCAAGCCATAGGCCAAGTAGTACTGCAGCCCAAGGAGATCCTGACCGGCCTTACTCACACCGTACGGGCTCAGCGGCCGAAACGGCTGCGCCTCTGTCACCGGCAGCTCGTCCTCGTGAACCAGACCGTAGGCATCAGAGGAACTCACCACAATGACAATCGGGGGCGGATCGAGTGTCCGTGCTGCCTCGAGCAAGTGTACTTGACCAATCATATTGTTTGCGATCGTTCCGACCGGATCTTGGAACGATCGCGGAACGTAACTGACAGCCGCAAGATGGAAAATCACCTCCGGTCGCCAGTAGGTGATTGTCCGCCGGACCAGTTCGCCATTGAGTAGGTCACAAACCAAATGCTGGACGAAATACGGCGATGGCGCGCTCGGGCGAGCCGAGAGCCCGATCACCTCCCAGCGTCCCGAGGATGCCAAATGTGCTGCCAAGTGACTTCCTGCGAAGCCGGACGCACCGGTGATCAAGGCCCTCCGCATCGCGCGGCCGCGCTCCTTTACCGTTCGGGTAGACTTCCCACAACTCCTGCTTCCGCCCTCAAAAGTTCCGCCTTATCCGTCCGTTCCCAAGGCAGATCCAGATCTGGCCGTCCGAAGTGTCCGTAAGCCGCAACCTGTCGGTAGAGCGGCCGTTGCAGTCCAAGTCCATGGATGATGGCCGCAGGGCGCAAATCGAAATGCCGCCGGATCAGTTCCACGAGTCGTTCTTCGTCGATTCGGCCAGTTCCAAACGTCTCGACATGGATCGCAACCGGACGCGCGCGACCAATCGCGTACGAAATCTGAATTTCGAATCGATCCGCGAGACCCGCCGCAACCACGTTCTTCGCAACATAGCGTGCCGCGTACGCGCCTGAGCGATCGACCTTTGTCGGATCCTTTCCGGAAAAGGCTCCACCACCGTGCCGTGCCATTCCACCGTACGTATCAACCATGATCTTCCGGCCGGTCATGCCCGCATCGGCCCGCGGACCACCAAGCACGAATGAGCCGCTCGGATTAATCAGAATTTCGGTCTCGCGATCGAGCAACTCCCCGGGGATCACCTCGCGGATAACCGCCTCAGTCAGATCACGGCGGAGTTGCTCTTGCGACACATCGGGATCATGCTGCGCCGACAAAACGACCGTTGCCACACGTGCCGGTCGCCCATACCGATACTCGACCGTGACCTGGCTCTTTCCATCAGGCCGCAAATAGGGCAGCACCTTCGCCTTCCGCAGGAAGGCAAGCCGTCGGACAAGGCCATGTGCCAATGCGATCGGCAGAGGCATCAACTCTGGCGTCTCAGTGCAAGCGAATCCCACGACCATGCCCTGGTCGCCAGCACCGATACGGTCGAACTCGTCTACCGCGATCCCCTCACGCACTTCTAACGACTCGGAGACCCCTTGTGCAATCTCCGGAGCCTGCTCCTTCACCGAGAGGATGACACCCATGGTACGACCATCAATCCCAAACTCCGATGTCGTGTACCCTGCCTCGGCGACGACTTGGCGCGCAATTTCCGCATAATCGACGCGTGCTTTCGTTGTGATCTCTCCAATGACGATCATCAAGCCCGTCGTCGTTGCCGCTTCGCAAGCAACGCGTCCTGATGGGTCCTGTTCCAAAACAGCATCGAGCACTGCATCGGAAACCTGATCACACAGTTTGTCGGGATGCCCCTCGGTCACGGATTCTGACGTGAAGAACGTTCGTGGGGCACGCATGATGCTCAGCGTCACTGTTCCCAACCCCTTCGCTTGCTGATCAAACGATCCTTCGCCGACCTCGACTACTGGCCTGTCACGTTCCGTGCTGCCAGGACATGAGATACGCCTCTTGCTCCGGCGTCAGCCGGTCGATTTCGATCCCCATGCTTTGAAGCTTCAAGAGCGCAACATGCCGATCGATGTCTTCCGGAACTTGATGGACGTCATGGGTGAGTTCCCCTCGACGTTGAACCAGATACACACAGGCCAACGCCTGGTTTGCAAAACTCATGTCCATCACGCTCGCCGGATGTCCCTCGGCGACAGCGAGATTCACCAAGCGGCCTTCGGCAAGCACAACCAGCCCACGCCCATCTGGCAAGACGAACTCCTCCACGGCGGGACGCAAAGTCCGCCTTTCAACGGCAAGTTCTGCCAGCGCCTCCAGATTGATTTCAACATTGAAATGGCCAGCATTGCAGAGAATCGCCCCATGCTTCATCACAAGGAAATGCTCACGATCGATCACATGGATGTTCCCCGTCGCTGTGACGAAGAGATCACCGACTCGCGCAGCCTCCCTCATGGGGAGCACACGATAGCCATCCATCGCGGCCTCCAGCGCCCGCACGGGATCGACCTCGGTCACGACGACCTGAGCTCCCATACCTCGTGCCCGCATTGCGATCCCTCGACCGCACCAGCCGTATCCCGCCACGACCACTGTCTTCCCAGCGAGCAGTATGTTCGTGGCGCGAAGGATCGCGTCGATCGTGCTTTGCCCGGTTCCGTAACGGTTGTCGAAGAAATGCTTTGTCTGGGCATCGTTCACTGCCATCGCTGGAAAGGCCAACAGGCCATCCCGTGCAAGAGCCCGCAGTCGGATCACTCCGGTCGTCGTCTCTTCAGTCGAGCCAATCACAAACTCCAAGACGTCGCGGCGTTCCCGATGAACAGTCGTCACGACATCAGCACCATCGTCGATGATCAAATGCGGTCGATGATCAAGTGCGAGATGGATATGCCGATAGTACGTCGCCGCATCCTCACCCTTGCGGGCGTACACCGAAAAACCGTCGGCGACGAGTGCAGCAGCCACATCATCCTGTGTCGACAGCGGATTACTCGCGCAGATCACCGGGATAGCTCCCGCCGCCCGGAGCGTGTAGGCCAGATTTGCGGTTTCCGTTGTCACGTGCACACAGGCGACGATGCGGATCCCTTCCAGGGGCCGCTCACGCGCGAACCGTTCTCGCAAGAGCTGTAATACTGGCATTTCACGGCGAGCCCACTCGATCCGCTGTCGGCCCTGTTCCGCAAGCCCCGGATCTGCGATGTCGTACGGAATTGCCACATGCTCACTCACCGCTCGTCCCGCTCCGTTTCTCTGGCCCCGACTTGCCGTGCAGCACCGCTCGCCGCCAAAAGTGCCGCAATCTTCGGTCTGTCAGGTGACGGTACGACGCCATACTCAGTCACTAGCGCTGTGATGAGCGAGCCTGGCGTCACGTCGAAAGCAGGATTCCACACTGAGGTCTCGGCCGACGCAATCCAGGCCTCTCCCAAGCGTAGCACTTCTGCCGGATCTCGCTCCTCAATCGGAATCGCCGACCCTGCACTCACGCTCGGATCGAAAGTGGAGAGTGGCGCAGCCACGTAGAAGGGAACGCGAAAACGATCTGCCGCGACGGCCAAGGCGAGCGTGCCAATCTTATTGGCGACGTCTCCATTCGCCGCCACCCGATCTGCTCCTACCACGACTGCCTGAATCTCACCTCGCGCCATCAACCAGGCTGCGGCCCCATCCACGATCAATGTGTGCGGAATCCCGAGTCGCCGCAGTTCCCACGTCGTCAACCGGGCACCTTGTAGTCGCGGTCTCGTCTCCGTCACCCACACATGGTCAAGATGTCCGAGCTCGTACGCGCGTCGCACAATTCCCAGCGCCGTTCCGTATGCACCGGTCCCCAGCGCGCCGGTGTTACAGTGTGTCAGTACTCGTGCGCCTCGCGGCAGGAGCCCTGCGCCATGCTCGGCAATCGCTTGGTCGATTGCCCACTGCCGTTCCAGCAATTCCTTCACGAACTCCGAGAGGACTTGAGCGGCCTCTTCTGGATCTGTGGCGCCCACGATCCGCTCTCGTGCACGTTCGAGCCCATGGAAGAGATCGACCGCTGTCGGCCGCGTACTCTCGAGGAGGCGTGCAGCAGCCTCGAAAGTCTGCCTCCAGTCACCTCCTAAGCTGGCGCTGCCACGAAGTGCCAGCGCGAGGCCCGTCACCGCAGCGATTCCGATCGCTGGCGCTCCCCGGATTCGCATCTCGCGAATCGCTGCTGCAACCTCCTCAGCCGTCCGACACTCGAGATATCGTTCCTCACGAGGGAGCGCCGTTTGATCGAGAAGAATCAGCGCATCCCCCGTCCACTGCATGGGGCGCCAGGTCGCTTCCCTCTCGGCCATCCGGTCCTCCTCGCATGACCAGCCGTGACCCTAGCCCGCAGTGAGGAGCGCGGCAGCCACCTCCCGGACCAACTGACTGGGAACATCTCGTCGCACGACCACACGACCTGGTTCGACCGGAAGAATCCAGGTCGGCATCCCGCCAGCAACCTTCTTGTCATACCGGAGACGCGCGAGTACTTCCTCCACTGGAAGTGTCGCGGTACGCGGCAAGCCCGCCGCGTCTAAAAGTTCGTCCTGGAGTGCGACCAGTTCCTCGCTGCAGAGCCCCATTTGCTGCGCAATACGTGCTGCCGCCCGCAGACCGAGCGCTACAGCTTCACCGTGGCGTAGCTGATATGCGCTGGCCGCTTCAATGGCGTGTCCCAGCGTATGCCCATAATTGAGGATTCGCCGTAATCCGCCCTCCCGTTCGTCCTGGGCCACAACGCTCGCCTTAATCACAATGTTCCGCCGAATCACCTCATCCAGATCCGTCGAATGCCACCAGTCCTCAAAGCGTCGCTGCTGGAGTAACTCCACCAACGGAGGAACAACGCTTTGGCATGTCGCCGAGTACTCAATCATCGCGTGCTTCACAACCTCCGCCCAGCCAGAACGGCGCTCCGCCTCTGGGAGTGTTTCGAGTACAGTCGGATCCGCCACCACGAGGTGCGGTTGATAAAAGGTCCCGATCAAGTTCTTCCCGAGCTGGTGGTCAACTCCGGTCTTCCCTCCCACGCTCGCATCAACCATCGCGAGGAGACTTGTTGGGACCTGTACCAGTCCAACTCCGCGGAGCACGATCGACGCCACGAATCCGGCAAGATCCCCAACCACTCCCCCTCCAAGAGCGACGACAATATCAGTGCGTTCGATACCATGCCCTAATAGCTGATCAAGTAACCACTCAACCGTGGTTAAAATCTTCGACGTTTCTCCCGGAGGGATGCGAAGCACACTGACGTCAAAGCCACCAGCCTCAAGGGCACGTCGGGTAGGCTCACCCCAGTGCCGCGCGACATGATCATCTGTAATCACGAACGCCCGCCGCGCATCTGGCCAGCGATGACGTGCAAGCTCACCGAGCGCAGCGAGCAGCCCCGACTGGACGTAGAGATCCGAGCGGCCTGTTGCGCTCGCCAGGGCGAGAAACGGGATTAGTCCGCGCTCCGCACGTGAATGAACCGCTGCGGCGATCACTTCTGCGAGTTCCTCGGGGGTCCGCCTGTCGGTTTCCACGACGATATCAGCCCGCTGGTACAGCGCGCGACGCTGCTCCCAGAGCGTGTGCAACCGCGCTTCCAGATCACCGGCCAATAGCGGCCGAGCGGACGCGGCATCCAACGCCCATTGTGAGCGGAGCCTTGCGGCAAGCGTTTCGATACGCGCGGTGAGATGCACGACGGCTGTGCCCGAACGGAGCGGAACCCAGTTCCGCTCGTCGAGCACAATCCCCCCACCAGTCGCGATGACAACGTGGCGCTGAGCCGTCGCCTGGAGCAGCGCCTCACGCTCCGCGGCACGAAACACCGACTCGCCGAATCGTGCGAAAATCTCCGGGATCGGAAGCCCAAACCGCTCCTCGACCATCCGGTCCGTATCAACCGGTCTCCAGCCGAGCCGGTCCGCGAGCAGCGGAGCGATAGCACTCTTCCCGGAGCCACTTAGTCCAATCAGTGCGATTCGCTCGACCACCCGCTATCCTCTCCCAGCAACACGCCGGTCTCGCGCGATTGTATCCCACGAATCGCGTTAGCTGTGTGCTAGGATACCGGTGATGGACGGCACGCGAGGGCAAGCGTCCGATGGAGGCAGAGAAGAATGCGACGGAAGGTCTCGATCATCGGCGCAGGTGCAGTCGGCGCAACCACAGCCCAGTATCTTGCCGAACGCAACATCGCTGATATTGTTTTGGTGGACATTGTCGAAAACCTTCCGCAGGGTAAGGCACTCGACTTACTCGAGGCCGGACCTGTTATCGGTTATGACTGTGAGATCGTCGGCAGCAACGGGTATGAGGCGACCGCCGGCTCGGACGTGATCGTGATCACCTCCGGCTCGCCACGCAAGCCAGGCATGAGCCGGGACGATCTTTTACGCGTCAACATGAACATTGTCCGCAGTGTGACCGAGCAAGCAGCTCCTCTTTCGCCTAACGCGGTCATCATTGTCGTGACCAATCCGCTCGACGCAATGTGTCACGTCGCCCTCGAGGCCTCTGGTTTCCCGTCTGAGCGCGTTATCGGCCAGGCTGGAGTCCTCGATGCTGCCCGGTTCCGAACCTTCGTCGCGATGGAACTCGGTGTCTCTCCACGTGATGTGCATGCAATGGTGCTCGGCGGGCATGGAGACACGATGGTTCCGTTGCCGCGCTATACCACTGTGTCGGGGATTCCGATCACACAACTCATTCCGCCCGAGCGCATCCAGGCAATCGTCGAGCGCACTCGTGACGGTGGTGGTGAAATCGTCCGTCTCCTGGGGACAAGTGCCTTCTATGCTCCAGCAGCCTCTGTTGCCGAAATGGTCGAGGCCGTCTTGCTCGATGAGAACCGCGTCCTCGCAGCCAGCACCTATCTCACTGGACAGTACGGCATCACCGACCTCTACGTTGGCGTTCCCATCAAGCTTGGAGCCGGCGGTGTCAAGCAGGTCATCGAGATCGAACTTACGGACGAAGAGCGCGCGGCTCTTCACCGCTCTGCAGCAGCGGTCCGCGAGCTCGTGCAAGCAATGCGGCAACTCGCATAGGAGCAAGGGCGTTTAAGGACGAGCATCATGGCGAGCACCGCAACCCACTCCTCCGGTCCACGCCAGCAGTTCATCAGTGTTGACGAGGCACGGCAGAGGATACTCGACCACTTTGTTGCTCTGCCTCCACGGCGTTTGCCATTGCTGGAGGCACTCGGACTGGTGCTTGCAGAGTCGGTTTGGGCCCACGAACCCGTACCGCCATTTACGAACTCAGCAATGGACGGATATGCGGTCCGCGCTGCTGATACAGTCGGAGCAAGCCCTGATCGTCCGGTGACCTTACGTGTGATCGGTGAGGCTCCCGCCGGTGGTGCCAGGCCGCGTCCCCATTCACCGAATGCTGGGAACCTCGCTGTACAACCTGGTACAGCGGTTCGCATTATGACGGGTGCCGTCCTTCCACCCGGGGCCGACGCTGTGGTTCGCTTTGAGGAGACAGACGAAGTCGACACGGAGAACCTTAGGGGTCGACGCGAGACCGTCACAATACGGCGTGCGGTTCTTCCCGGAGAAAATGTGCGTCCCGCCGGAGAAGACATCCCATCAGGAAGCCTTGTCTTGCAGGCGGGAACGGTACTCGGGCCAGCGCATCTTGGAATCCTGGCCGCGCTGGGTCATACCTGGGTTCTCGTTCATCCTCGGCCACATGTCGCGATTCTCGCGACTGGTGATGAAATCGTCCCGCCCGATCGGCCGCTTGAGCCAGGGCAGATCCGGAATACCAATAGCATTGTCCTCGCAGCGCTCGTGTCCCAGACCGGTGGAATCCCTCATCTCATCGGTATCGCCTCCGACCAAGACTCCGATCTCGAACGGCACTTCCACCTTGCTCGTGATGCGGATCTGATTTTGACCTCTGGCGGTGTCTCACAGGGTGACTACGATCGGGTGAAAGAGTTCCTTCGTCGTCGTGGTCGATTCGAGATCTGGCAGGTACGGATCAAACCTGGTAAACCGATGGCCTTTGGCTTCATTGACGAGACCCCAGTTATCGCGCTACCAGGAAACCCGGTCGCGAGCGTGGTTGCCTTCCACCAATTCGCACGTCCGGCCTTGCTCCGTCTCCTTGGACGGAGCGAACTCGAACCGCTACGTGTGCGGGCGACATTGACACAACGAGTCGACAACCGCGGGCAGCGACGGCACTTCGTTCGTGCTCAAGTCGAGGCACAAAACGGGCGGTTGTTCGTTACTCCGGTACCGAACCAAGGATCTGGTGTACTAACCGGACTTGCGCGCGGCAACAGTCTCGCAGTCATCCCAGAGGAGTGGTCGGAGGCTCCAGCGGGCAGCGAAGTGGAAGTCGAACTCTACGACATGGCCACCGCGGCCGCTCTGCTTGCTGCACTACACTAACGCAGCAAAACGAGCAGTATTCCGAGCAACATGATCGCGGCACCAACAACCGCGTTGGTGCTGGGAATCTCGCCCAGGATCAGCCAGGCCAAAATGATGGCTCCGGTCATCTCCTGTGTATAAATTACGTTCGCAACGGCAGCATTCAGACGGCGCACACTCGCGTTATACAAGGTATGGCCGAGCGTATTGGGTATAAGCCCAAGACCAAGTAACGCCAAGATGGTGTTCCAATCGTAGCGTGCTAGTCCAGCACCGCTCTGCACGGCCGCGACAAGCGCAAACGGTAGAACCCATAATGCCGCAAATCCATACACTGCGACTGCATACACAAAGAGCGGCAGACGTGTCCGCTCCCGCCTTCCCACCAGTGAATAAGCGGCATATGCTGCCGCCGAGACCAATGCGAGACCGTCCCCAAGAGCGATACGCGCATTGAACTTGGGCTCGAAACCGGCGAGGACGACAACACCGGCGAGAACAAGAACAATCCCTATCAACTGAGCTCGGCGTAACGGCTCGCCAAGTGCAAGCGCGGAAAGAGCAGCAAGCATAATGGTAGAGGTGTAGAGCAACGGAAGAACGTGCGCGACCGGCGCAAAGCGCAAGGCAGCGTTGTATGC
>DAOTWO010000371.1:0-4329 GCA_034435855.1 Thermomicrobium sp.
CAGTCTGGCTATCGGTGCGGCTCGCCATCCGGAGCCAGTCGTCGCACCGGTTGCCTGGTGCGCGCTTGCTGTGCTTGTGGCTGTCTCAGAGCGGCGGCGGATGTTCCGACAGTGGGCGGCTTTCGCGCTCTTCCTCGCTGGAGGTCTCGCAGCGCTCTCGGTTGTTCTCCGTTCAGACGACACGACGCGCGTTGCCTCGGTGCTCGTGGCTGTTGCGCTCACGACGGCGAGCGCTCCCTTTGTGGTGATGAGACCACGGCTCCAACTCGCTTGGCTTGCTGCCGGCGCACTCATGCTCGGCCTCGCTGCGGCTCAGCAATTCGAAGGAGTGGGCGAGATCGCTGCACTGAGCGTACTCGCCCTTGCCGCGCTTCTGCTTGCTCGCTTTTCCCCAATGGTGGCGAGTTGGAGCTGGCTTCCGGCCGCAGGGCTCGGCGCCGCTGCCCTCCTGGCGGCACTCACCGGTCCACTCTCGCCAGCCCGTCTCGGTCTTTCGCTCCAGCCAGCGGTTCCTGCGACAAGCGAGCCGGTCGTTGCGGCGACCATCCTCGTTGCGGCAGCACTCGCTGCTGGCCGGGTGCTCGGCCGGCGCTGGCGCTGGGCTGCGATTGCTACCGCTTTCCTTGTCGTCGCCTATGCCCTCCCAGCGGTGCTTCCGGATGCCGCGCTTGTTGTGAGTTGGCTTGCACTTGCCGTTGCGCTTGCTCATGCGCTCGGTGGTAGTCCGTGGCGGTGACTCGTCCACGGAATTCTTGCCGGTTGGGGCGAGAATTGCTCCGGTCTACGACGGCGTCTCTGCGACGGCCTGCATTTTCCTGAGCAGTACCTCTCCGGCTCTGTCCGTTGCGTAGTGCTGAGGGGAGTGTTTCCCGAGCCTCCAGGCGAACGGACAGCATCCTAGAGCGCGAAGCCGGTAGGGAAGGGGTCATCATCCCGCAGGATGAGTGTGGCGATCCCCATGCAGTACGACATGGTGCTGATCTCGCTGTGGATTGCATCCCCTTCGCGGCGCAGCGGACGCGCTACGAAGCGGAGGCCGACGGGGCTTTCGTGGTAGTAACTCGCACCGAGCGGGAGACGGTTGCTGGCGACGAGCGCCGCGACGCGGGCTGCGGTGCCGGTGCCAGACGGGGTGCGCCCCATGGTACGCGGCGCGTAGAAGTTGGCGACGCGTGCGCCAGCTGGCTGCCTGCTTGATCCGGATGGGAGTGGCGAGCCGTTGGCATCGAGTTCCTGGACGAGGGTGACAAGATCGACAGGGCGACCGGAGGTGACACCGGGGACATCGGCGCGAAGCTGAGCACGAGCTGCCTGCCACAGGAGGGTGCCAACCTCAAGGACGCGCTCGCGCGCATTCGGTGAGAGCTCAGGCCCTAACTCGAGACCGAGCGCAGGAGCGTCGACAAAGGCGTAGAGGAGCCCACCCCAGGCAAGCGTGACGGGAACAGGGCCAAGTTCGTGTGTTTCCAACACGGCGTCACCAAGGGCATAGGAGGGACCACTGGCCATGGTAGCGGCGACGACGCGCCCCTGCCGAAGACGAATGCGCACCGGGACGGTGCCGAGCACGGTGTCGAGCAAGAGCTCCTGCTCGCCGTCATCGACCGTACGCGGTACCAAGCCGCTCTCGACGAGAGCGATAGCGACGCTGAAGGTGGAGTCACCGCAGGCATCGAAGTAGCCATCGGGATGGACGAAGATGACGCCGGCATGGCTGGTGGGATGTTCCGGCTCGGTGAGGAAGGCTCCGAGAAGATTGCGATGCCCGCGAGGTTCTCGGCAAATGAGCGCACGCACATGGTCGTAGCGGGCGGAGAGGTCGTTTTGCTTCTCGCGCATGGTGCGACCGCGAAGCGGTGGACATCCGGCGACAACGATACGGGTGGCCTGGCCATGATGGTAATCCCAGACATGGAGCACGTGGCGTGCATTGCCGAACACGGTGGGTCTCCCCCTTCCCACGTGGATGACCGGCGCGTCTCCCACGACGTCCCGCGGTCGCAGCGCTTCCCCGTTGCTGCGAGAGGCGATTGTGGCTGAGTTCCACCGACCGGTTGCGGCGCTGCGCCGTGGACTTGTGGCTTTTCGCGTGCCCTCTCGGGCACTGCGACAAGAGCTCGTGAAGGAGTGCGTTCGGTTTGGTGTTGTCGCGTGCCAGAGAGCAGCGCACACCCCACCCATGATACGACGGGGGAGCGTCTCAGGAGGCAGCAGGGAGACCGAGTAGGAGCGCAATGCATCGCGCCCGCTCGTTGGTCGGCCGTGAGATGATCGATCGCACTCACCTGAGCACTTCGCGATCTCAGGCACGGACGAGGCGGATGTGGCTGCTACGCGCCGGATTGCGCGCGTCTGGTTCACGCGAAAGCAGCGCTGTAGGGGATCACTGCTGCAGAACAAGACAAGCGGTGATACTGCTCGTGTCGCCGGTGAATATAGCAGAACGGGTAGCGTAAGAAGCGCACTTGACGTTGCACCGTTGACGCGGGGGGTGCTCGAACTGGTGAGGGGTTGGCGGGAACGAGGAACCTTGTTGGTGCCGGTGGCGAAACGTGTTTTCGCTAGCTCAGCGCTCGGTGGAGACAGAGCAGATCGGTAGCCTCGATGACTGCGGAAGTGGTGCTGGTATGCTGCCTGCGTCGGATGTCTGCCGAGAGGTGCGGGCACCGAGCTCGAAGAGCGGTCGACAGGGGAGACCGGCTGCACAGTGATACAAGAGAGTGTCAGGAGGGTAAAGCGATGAGTCAAGAGCCGTACGCACGCGGACTGGTACCGGAGCGGCCATTCGTGGCGGTTGAGGAAATAGAAGGAGAATTCGTTGCAGTGCTGGGGGTGAGCTTTCCCAACCGGGATCTGGCGTTGGAGCCGTACGGCTCGCGGGCTTTTCCGGACGGATCGATTGCCGAGGTGTGCGTGACGGACGAATCGGCAGCCGCACCAGGGAAGCGGGTGGCACGGGCTGCATACCTGGGATTCGTGCGGTTTGCGCGGGGTGGGGTGATTGCGGTTGGGATGGAGTGCCGGATGGAGGGGGAGATCGTCGGTGCGGTGGTGGGGTTCGACGGGGCACATGCGCCGAACCACTGGAACATCGTGGTGCGGGGATCGCGCTTCGCCAACGGCGCGGAGCGGGGAATCCACCTCAACGAGCGGATCCGGTTTGTTTACCAGTCGTATGCAGAATCCTCGTTAGGGTAGGAGTGGAGCGGTTGTTGGAGGTGTGGCTGCTGATCTGCTCGTGCTGTGCGAGCTCCTTAAGGGTCCTGTCGTCCAGAGTGAACAAGGCTGACTTGTTTACCGCCCTGGTGTCATGTGCTTTCCCCGGCTATGGGAGCGGCATGAGGAGTGCCACAGATAGACGGAATCACGACGCTGTTTTTTCTCCGTCGGGCAAGGTGACCTGATGGGATACGACGGTAGAGAAGGGGCGGTGCAACGGCTGGATTGCGACCGGTGTGCTCGGAGGGCAGAGCGATCGGCTAGGATACGAAGCGAGCGGCGGGAGCGCTGCTCCTGGGAGGGGAAGAGCATGCGGGGTGCGCGGAGCGCGCTGCTGATGTTTCTCGTCCTCACTGTGACAGTACCGTTCGGTGTCTCAGCACAAGAGACGACACCGGCGTGGTGGTCGCTCGCCGGGATCGATCGCGACCGGGCGCTGGTGCTGGTCAAGGGGGATGGGAGAGTGCGCACCGCCCTCGTACAGGGAATGCCCGTGACCGAAGTGGTGTGGTCACCAGAAGGTGGCCGACTCGCCTTCACGGGACTCCAGAACGGAGTGCCAGTGGTGGGGATTGCGACAACCGGTGCGTCGCCACGCGCGTGGGTGCTTGCTCCCGGGAGGGGTCCCGCGTGGTCGACGGATGGGCGGTGGCTCGCCTGGCTCGATGGGGACGAGGTGGTGATTGCGACCCGCGAGGGTGAGCCGGTGCAGCGGGTTGCGGTGGGAGCGAACAGGCTCGTTTGGTCGTTGGATGGTCGCTGGTTGGCCTTCACCAAGCCGACGGGTGAGCCGGAGTATTCGTCCTGCCCGGTGGTCGAGGTAGGATGGATTGCACGTGCGACCGGAGCGGTGACGATGCTTGGCCGGGGAATCGGGGACGTGACGTGGATTGGCCGGCGAGGAGACGCTGAGCAGCCGCTGCTGGTGTCTACGGGCGCGAGCGATGCCCGGCTCCGGTGGGTCGATCCGACGAGTGGAACGAGTGGTGTGCTCTGGGACGGATATGCTGAGACGTGCCGCGGGCCGCTGCTCACCTCAGCGGACGGACAGTGGCTTGCCTTTCTGGACGCCGCTGGTGGCGGAGACGACGTCGTTCTGCTGAATCTGGT
>DAOTWO010000372.1:0-2804 GCA_034435855.1 Thermomicrobium sp.
TTCGGCGTGGTGACCTGGTCATTCCGGCGGGTACAGTGCTTGGCCCAGCTGAGATCGGGTTGTTGGCAAGCCTCGGTTTCGCCCGCGTTACTGTCTCTCGTCGGCCGCGTGTCTCAGTCCTGAGCACGGGTGACGAGCTCGTCGAGCCCGACGCACCGCTTGGACCCGGGCAGATCCGCGACTCGAACCGGTTCATGCTGGTTGCAGCTGCTGAGCGGGCCGGTGCCGAGGTTATCTGGGCTGGGCGTGGACCAGATGACGTCGAGCGACTGACCGAGTTGCTCCGAGAGCGGATTGCGGAAAGTGACGTGGTGATCACCTCAGGTGGAGTCTCGGTGGGTGAGCGGGATCTCATCAGTGCAGCTTTGCGAACACTCGGGACGGTGCACATCGAACGCCTCTTCATGAAACCAGGCAAGCCGTTCCATTTCGTCACAGCAGGCTCCACGTTGCTGTTTGGCTTGCCCGGCAATCCGGTCTCGGCGTTGGTTGGGTTCGAGAGTTTCGTCGCGACAGCGCTCCGGGCAATGACTGGCCAGCAGCCGGTCGAGGTGGAGCCGGTCACGGTCGTGCTTGAGCATGATGTCGAATCGGGTGATCGAATCGAGTACCAGCGGGCAATTGTCTGGTGTGACTCCGACGGGACGCTCCGAGCCCGCAATACTGGTCCGCAATCGTCAGCTCGGTTGCTCTCCGCCGTGGGTGCGAACGCCTACCTCGTCGTACCACCTCGGGCGACACCATACCGCGCGGGTGAGCGGCTGCAGGCGATTCTGCGCGGTCCGGTTCGCGGTCAACGGGCCTGACTGCCGTCATTGTGCTGGGGGCGCTGGCTCGCTCGTGCGTCGTCCGAAGAGTTCCTGGTAGAGCGCCTCACTACCAATCCAGACCTCGCCGTCGTCATACACTTCCTTTTTCCAAATCGGCGCAATCTGCTTGAGGCGCTCGATGGCGTATCGGCACGCTTCAAACGCCTCGGCTCGGTGCGCGCTGGACACGGCGATGACAACGCTCGCTTCTCCGATCTCAAGGCGCCCGGTCCGATGTGCGATGGCGATCCCGAGCACGTCCCAGCGTTGCCGGATCTCTGCGGCGATCTGGGCGAACGCGTCTACCGCCGCCTCCGCATAGGCCTCGTATTCCAAGTAACGCACGCGTTTGCCGCGCGCATGGTCGCGGACTGTTCCGACAAACGTCACGATCGCCCCGGCTCGCGGGTCGGCCACAAGGCGCTCAATAGCGACTGGGTCGAGTGGTTCAGGGCCAACGGAGAAGGGAGTACTTCCTCCTGAGACCGGTGGGATGAGCGCGACTTCGTCCCCGTCGGAGAGGAGCTGGTCTGGTTTGGCATAACGCCGGTTGACCATGACCAACATGGAGCGACGCAAGCCCTCGAGAATCGGCTGACGCGTGATCAGGTTGTCCAGGAATTGGCCAACAGTGGTCCCCTCTGGAAGTTCATGCTCTTCATGGTCTTGCCCGAGAACCTCACGGACGACGGCAAAGTAGCGAACGGTGACGCGCATCTTCGTCCTCACTCCTGTCGTTTGCGCTGGCGGCGCGGGAACCGCAGTTGCGTGAGTAAGCTCACAATGAGCAAGCCGATGCCGACGCCACCCATGATGTTCGCCGCTAGGTCAGAGATTGCGATACCCAGCACGCGAGTGAGCAGTGGATGGCTCACCACAAGCAGTGTCCCGAGGAGAAAAGAGAAGAGCCAAAGCTGATCGGCGCGCTGGCGCACCTCTGTCCTCACTCTTTTCGCCGGTGTCCGGCCACGAGCGCTTTCCTTCCGGAGAGCGGGGAGCTCCCGCTGGCGTGGAAAGAGCGGGATGGCACCCCCGGCAGGATTCGAACCTGCGACATGCGGCTTAGAAGGCCGCCGTTCTATCCACTGAACTACGGGGGCATCGCGCTCCACCATGCACATCACGATAGTACCGCAGCTGGTGCGAAGGCGGCAAATCATGCGGCGTTCATTGATATCCCGACCGAGATGGCCACCGTGATTCCTGATCCCCGTGTGCTCCGTGTGCCACGGGATCAACTGGCGTGCAGAAAACCTGTTTCGAAGATGGAGGCCCCTCACTGCCACTCATCATGCTCTACAGAAAAGAGAAACATGTTGCATCCCGCTCATGACGCCTCTCGGAGCCATGCACCGAACACCTGCCAGCTCGGCAGGAGGAGTGCTTGAGCTGGCGTCTGAGAGCCGGTGGGAGCGAGGACCACTGTGGGGATGCCTCAGCGCTCTCGGGAGACTTGCCTGCGCTGCCTCAAGCAGCCGTCACTCAGCGGCCAACGATAAGAGTCCCTGTGGGTGTTCCGGGTGATAGTCTGGACACGCCAGGCGCACCTCTTGCTCACTTAAGAACCGCTCGATGAGTTCACAGCGGTGCGGTTCACTGGTTCCTGGAGCCACGTTCTCACGGAAATACACGCAGCCGCGGCAAGCTTCGGCAACCTGAAGCAGTCCTGCTGCTCGTAAGCTCCAGACGACCGCTCCCAACCCATGCTCGAGCGTCGCGAGTTCGCGCTCATCCATCCCCGCAAGCGCTTCTTCGAGCGTGTGGCCGAACCGTTCCAAACGTTGGACTGCCTCCTCACCAGCGGGGGTCACACGGAGTAGTGTCACACGGCGGTCGTCTTGGCTCGTTTCTCGCGTGAGCAATCCCTCACGCTCGAGCGCATCGATCACCCCGATCGCCGTGACGTGCGTCACACCCAGCGCTTGGGCGAGCCGCCCAACCGATGCCAGGAACGGCTTGGTATAGCGGACCCAGAGCAGCGCCTGCGCTTGCATC
>DAOTWO010000373.1:0-6844 GCA_034435855.1 Thermomicrobium sp.
AACCACTTCACGCTGGAGCATTACCGGCGCATCGTCGAAGTTGACCTCTACCTTCGTGTTTTGCAGACAACCTTTACCATCGCCTTGCAGGTGACTCTGCTCTGTCTGATTCTGGGTTATCCACTCGCGTATTTTCTCGCGACCCTACGCGCGCGAACGGCTCGTTTGCTCATGATCCTTGTGCTGATTCCGTTCTGGACAAGCATTCTTGTGCGCACGTATGCCTGGATGGTGCTTCTCCAGAGACAGGGTGTCTTTAATCGTTGGCTTCTGGAGCTAGGGTTGATCGACGAACCGCTCCGGATGATGTACAACCGCATCGGGGTCCTCGTCGGTATGACTCATGTTCTCCTGCCTTTCATGGTCCTCCCAGCCTATGCGGTCATGCGCGGAATCGATCGGAATCTGTTGCGAGCGGCTTATAATCTCGGGGCTTCGCCCTTCCAAGCCTTTCTTAGGGTGTTTCTCCCGTTGAGTCTGCCGGGGGTGGCGGCGGGAAGTTTGCTCGTCTTTATCCTCGCGCTTGGGTTCTTCATCACGCCTGCATTGATGGGCGGGCGAACTGACATGATGATCGCGCAGTTAATCGAGACACAAATCCGTACGCAACTCAACTTTCCGTTCGCTGCTGCGTTGGCGGCAGTACTCCTCGTCATCACGCTGGTGATCTTCGCGATTTACAATCGCTTGCTCGGGCTCGATAAGATGTTCGGGGGTGGCTACTAATGGCTGAGACCGCTGCACCATTGCAGCGAGCAGCTGTCGCGACACAGCCGACGAGGCGCAGGTGGTCGATTTCATGGTCTCGTGTCATTTTAGGCCTCTTTAGCGCACTTGTCCTTTTGTACCTGGTAGCACCCGTGGCTATCGTTATCCCAATGTCTTTCAGCGCAGCAAAGTACTTATCGTTTCCGCCGCCGGGACTTTCGTTACAGTGGTATCAGAATTTCTTTGCTCGCGCGGACTGGACATCCGCGACGATTCAGAGCATTCGGGTGGCCTTTACAGTCATGATCCTTGCGACGGTGCTGGGGGTTGCAGCATCGCTCGCGCTCGTGCGAGGCTCCTTTCCTGGAAAAGACATCGTCAACCTGATCATTGTCTCACCACTCGTTGTTCCGGCGATTATCGTTGCCATCGCAATTTATGGCATTTATGTGCGTCTGTATCTCGTGCAGACGTTTTGGGGACTGGTGCTAGCGCATACGGTGCTTGCCGTGCCCTATGTTGTCGTCAACGTATCGGCGACGCTGCGGGGCTTCGACATTCGCCTCGAGCAGGCGGCCCAGAGCCTTGGGGCAAATGCTTGGCAAACCTTCCGGTATGTGACCTTGCCGATGATTAGCCCGGGAATCTTTGCCGGTGCTGTGTTTGCCTTCATTGCGTCGTTCGACGAATTAATCGTTGCATTGTTCATTGCTGGTGCCCGCGGTCGTACCTTACCAATGCGCATGTTCGAAGGGTTGCGTATGGAGATCGATCCAACGATCGCGGCGGTTTCGTCGATGCTGATCACGTTCTCGGTGCTGATTTTGGCCTCGGCTGAGTTTGCCCGTCGGCGTACCCGCGGAGATTGACACGAAGCGAGCGGTGGGAGGGCTCTGGTGCAGCCAATCGAGCGCCCTTCAGCGCCGCCGACCGGGAAACGGTGGTTGCGCCGTGGCCTCGTCGCGCTCGCCCTAATCATTGTTGCCTGGATCGGATGGTCGGTACGCAGTGCCCTCGTGCCGTTTATTGTCGGGGCTATTTTCGTCTATCTCCTGGCTCCCCTAGTGGGGATCTACGAACGACTACTCCCGTTCCGGGCTCGTGTCCCGGGTCTGACGCGGACAGTTGCCATTCTGGCGACATATGTCACCGCGGCAGCGATTGTCACCGGCGTAGCTATGCTTTTCGTCCCGCCGCTGGTGCGACAGACGAGCGAGTTTATTCAGGCTGCGCCCGGCTACTGGCAAGCGGTGAATGAATACGTGAACGGATGGTTGGCTGAGTATGAGACGAATGTGCCACCGGCTGTCCGTGCACAGATTGAAGGGGCTCTGGGAAGTTTGTGGTCGATGGCTCTTGCAGCCCTCCAGCGTGCGATGCGCTTGACATTCGGAGCCGTCAGTGCAGCGATCGGGTTCTTTTCAGCAGTTGTCCTTGTACCGTTCTGGATGTATTACGTGCTGAAGGACAGTAGTCGGGCGCTACAGTGGTTCTACGGGTTATGGCCGGAGAGTTGGCGATCGGACGTGCAAGCGATCGTCCGTATTGTCGATCGAACGCTGGCCGCATACATTCGTGGCCAACTCTTTCTCGGATTGATCATCGGCGTTGCGGTCGGAGTTACTATGTGGGCGATCGGGTTGACACAACCGATCGTTCTGGGGTTGATCGCAGGGGTTTTGGAACTTGTGCCGATTCTCGGACCGATCTTGACGTTCATCGTGATTGCACTGGTTTCGTTGGCCACCGATCCCAGCAAGCTGGTATGGGTAGGCCTTGCTTTCATCATCATCCAGCAGCTAGAGAACAATCTCCTGGTGCCGCGGGTTCACGGCTACGTGGTGGAAATGAACCCAGCAGTGGTGATGGTGCTTGTGGTGACCGGCGGGGCACTTTGGGGCATACCCGGTATGGTCATCGCGGTTCCGCTGGCGGCAGTGTTCCGCGACGTTTTCCGGTACCTCTACCGGCGGTGGAGCGATCCCGGGCCAGCAACGACCGTTCAACCGGAGTTTGCCTCGGTCGGCGAATCTTCGCACGCCAACGAGTCCTGAACACCCGGCACAAGATCGAGATATGGCTGAAGATCCTCGGTTAATCCGAGTGGCTCGGGTTTTGAGCGCAGCTGCGGAAAGAGAATGACTTCGCGAATCGTTTGCCGATTCGTGAAAAGCATAACGAGCCGATCAATCCCCAGACCGAAGCCACCGGTTGGAGGCATGCCATACATGAGTGCATTGATGAAGTCCTCGTCGATCGGCATCGCTTCTTCATCACCGCGCGCACGATCGCGGGCCTGCTCGAGAAAGCGGTAACACTGGTCAAGCGGATCGTTGAGCTCGGTGTAGGCGTTGGCCAATTCAAGGCCCCCAACAAAGAGTTGGAATCGCTCAACCAGGCGTGGATCTTCAGGCTTCCGCTTGGCAAGAGGCGAAAGAGCCACGGGGTAATCGTACACAAAGGTGGGTTGAATCAGTTCGGGACGGACAAAGGTTTTCAGAAGTTCATCGAGGATTCGTGGCCAAACCGTATCAGGACGGACGTCGGCTCCAAGTTCGCGCGCGAGGCGATAAAGGGTCGGTTGGTCAGTGACCGCCAGAAAATCGATCCCGGTGTAGCGCAGGAGGGCCTCACGGAAGCTCATCCGCGTCCAGGGTGGCGTGAAGTCGATGGTATGCGAGCCCCAGGGAACGAGGAGCGTACCGAGCGCCTCCTGAGCTGCAAAGACAATGAGTTCTTCGCACATCTGCATGATGTCTCGATAATCGGCATATGCGACATAGAACTCTAGCATCGTGAATTCAGGATTGTGTCGGGCATCAATTCCCTCATTGCGAAAATCTTTGCATATCTCATAGACACGATCGTAGCCACCAACAATGAGACGCTTCAGGTAGAGTTCGTCGGAGATGCGCAAATAGAATGTTTGATCTAACGCATGGTAGTAGGTCGTGAAGGGACGGGCGGCAGCGCCACCATAGATGGGTTGAAGCGTGGGGGTCTCGACCTCTAAGAAGCCTCGTTCGTCTAAGTACCGCCGGATAGCCCGAATGACTTGTGCCCGGGTCACGAAGACTTGGCGTGTTGCGGGATTCGTCATCAGATCGACGTAACGCTGACGATATCGGGTCTCGACATCGCTCAGACCGTGCCATTTATCTGGTGGTGGGTTGATCGCCTTGCTGAGGAGCCGTAGCGCAGTCACATGGAGCGAAATCTCACCGGTTCGCGTGCGGAAGAGATGCCCGTCGGCTTCAACGAAGTCGTTGAGATCGATGTACCGCTTGAACCATGCCAGCTGCTCGGCACCAACCGTATCCCGGCGGAGGAAGAGCTGGATCGATCCTGAGCCGTCACGAATGTGACTGAAAACCGTGCCACCCATGTCACGAATCGAAACGACCCGACCTGCCACCGTCACCGGCTCGGGGTCTGGTTCGCCACGAAGGTGCGGTTCGAGCTCAGCGAATCGTGCTACAGCATCGGCGGCGGTCAAGGTTCGCGATGATCGAGGCGGGTAAGGATCTATACCCTGTGCGCGGAGCTCGCGGATCTTCTCGAGACGTGCTCGCTGCTGATCGTTAAGCGGCATGCGTCCTCCCTGCTCGTCGAGAACGCCACGTGGCAGCACGAGAGCGCCGCGGTGCCGCACCGTCGGCGCTCCCCAATTGTTCCATGATTACTCGATCCGCTGAATCGTCAGCCGCATCTCGCCGCCAGGAGCCTTCACAACCACGGTTGTCCCGGCGCGCTTGCCCAGCAGAGCAGCACCGACCGGGGACTCGATGGAGATCCGGCCTTGCGCGGCATTCGCTTCCTCGGGGCTCACAATGACCCAGGTTTCGGTTACACCCTCGTCATCGATCACGGTCACCCGTGAGCCAAGGCGCACTTCGTCCCCAGGGCCGGTATGAGCCACCATCTGGGCGCGGCGCAAAATATGCTCGATTTCGCGAATACGAGCCTCTGTGAGCACGAGTTCCTCTTTCGTATCCTCGTACTCGCTATTGTCGGAAATATCACCCTCGTTGCTGAGTTGCTGCAGCCGCTCGAGCAACGCTGGGAGCTTGACGTGACGAAGGTGCTCAAGCTCCTGCTCTAGTGCTGCCTTGCCTTCGGGGGTGAGCACAATCGGTCGCTCACGAACCATCTTCGACACCTCGCCTGTCGTTCGTTCGCCTCTCCAGCCACTTCCCCTGGAGAGGGAGCATACCGGGAGGACGGCCGACCAGGCACCGGCGCGTGTGGAGGATCGCCTGAAACGGTATCTGGTCTTCACGTAACACAAGAGTGGCCGCGGTTGTGCACCGCGCCACTTCACCGATTCCCGTACTCCCTCGGTGGGTGAGAAGGGACTCGAACCCCTGACCTCGCGGATGTGAACCGCGCGCTCTAACCGGCTGAGCTACTCACCCTTACCCGCTCGCAGTATAGCAAACGAGCGCGCGGTTCAGCAACTACATGCTCACTCGACAAGGGCAATACAGTCGACTTCGACCAGCGCACCAGCTGGTAGTCGTGCTGCTTGCACGGTCGTGCGTGGGGGCGGATTCTCACCAAAGTAACGGGCGTAGACTCGATTGAAAGCCGGGAAATCCTCCAAATTTGCCAGGAAACAGGTTGTCCGCACGACCTGTGTGAGAGAGCTCCCAGCTGCTTCGAGTATGGCTTTAAGATTCTCCAGCACGCGCTCCGTCTGCTCTTCAATTCCCCCTTCAACAAGTTTTCCTGTCGCCGGATCGAGGGGAATCTGTCCCGCTGTAAAGATGAACTGACCGACGCGCATGGCCTGGACGTATGGGCCGACGGGCCGTGGCGCGCGGTCCGTTTCGATCACCTGTCGCGTCATTCCGTTCTTCCCTCCTCGCCCTAAGGCCACCGCTATCAACGGACCCTACCATGCATGTTGCCGTCTGACAACCTTGAGCCGGTGTTCCAGGCGTCCCCTCTGGTACACTCTTGGCCGGTTCGGTGTCCGGACACTTCTGGCATGGGGGGACTGTGAGCATTGCCGAGGTTGCCCGTGAGGTCGTCAAGACGCAGCTAAGGTGGGGGGCACTACGTCGCCTCCTCGTCGTCGTGAGCGCTGCGCTGGGAACCATCCTACTCGTTACTGGTACAGCGCTCCTGAGCTATGGCTTGGCACAGGGGGACCGGATCTACCCAGGGGTACGCGTCGCCGGAGTCGATGTTGGAGGACTTCGGAACGTGGAGGCGACGCAGCGTGTTGATGAAGCGCTGCGAGCGATCCGTGAAACGGAACTCGTGCTTGTTTTCAATGGGCGCAAGGTAACGGTCCCGATCGAGGAACTACAACCGAGTTGGGAAACAGCCAGTGCTGTGAGCCGCGCTCATCAACTTGGTCGTAGCGGTAACTTGTGGAATGACTCCCTCACATGGGTTCGTGCACGGCTTGGACGAGAGGACGTGCTGGTTCCGGTGACGTTCGACTCCAAACCGGTGGAGCGGGCATTAGCGCACCTTGCCGAAGTCGCCGCAACGCCACCCAGTGACGCGTATTTCGTTGCCGATGAAGATGGCAAGGTGAGCATCGTACCCGAACAACAAGGCACCGGCATTGATGTCGGGGTAGCGCTCAGCGCCGTTAAGCGATTGCTCGCCGCAGGGCGCAGTGGAATCATCGAACTAGAGCCGGTTCCACTCGAACCGTCCCTCCACCGGGCAGAGTTGGAGACGGTTCTTCCGGACGTACAGCGTCTTCTCGATGGGCCGGTGACGCTGACGGTCGAAGGAGAGCCGCGCTGGATGGTTACTCCACAAGATCTTGCGGCACTCCTAGTCGTGGAACGACGGGGAGAAAGGCTTGAGGTGCGGCTCGAGCGTACGAAGGTCGAGCGTTATCTGAGCGAGATTGCTGATGTGGTGGTCGCACCGGCAAGCGATGCACAGGTGCGTTGGAACGACACGAGTTTTGTGGTTGTACCGGCCCAGTCGGGAACAGTCCTTGACGTGTCTGCGACTGTTGATGAGTTCCTAGCCCGTCTCGAGCGGGGCGAGCGGACGGTTCCAGCCCGCGCGCGTCGGGCGGATCCCCTGGTAACGAATGCAATGGCCGAGCAGGCGAGAGCAATCGCCGCTGCTGTCCTCGAGCGAGGGTTCGTGCTGACATGGCCAG
>DAOTWO010000374.1:0-13327 GCA_034435855.1 Thermomicrobium sp.
ACATGATGTCGTCCGTCCCCATCAAGCACCAACCACACATCTGTACTCGGATCGAGTTCAAACTCCTTGACCATCAACTGTCCGGTGCGTGCCGACGCGCTCCACGCAATGCGATTAAAGCTGTCGCCTGGTTGGTATTGGCGGACACCCGCAACGTTTGGGGTGACGTATGGGGTTCGCTTCTGGAGCGCATTACCACCCGGCAACTCACCGGCGGGCAGACGCACAGTTGTCAAATCAACCAGGGCAGGGTACACCACGAGCTCGTGCGTTGCCGGTATCACGAGGCGCCGCTCAAAGAGGCCGAACGGATCGCTTGTACGAAGAACCATCGGTCCGAGACGGAACCGCCCCCGACGGGTGCACCATGTCTTGGCCCGCCAGCGAATCACAGTCTGCCCAGGAAGGCTGACAACGCGGCTCAACCAGTGCCCCGGGAGATCCGAGTGATCGATCACTTCCACCCAAAGTTTGCTAAACCTGCTTCGGTTCTCGAGTTCAACCTGCTCGATCAGGAGGTCTCCTACATGCGCGCGGTCGCTGGCTGTCCGCCGGGTGACAACCAGACCAGAAAGCGCTGCCCGACTCCAGACAAAGGCGAGGACAAGCAGGCCGAGAAGGACAAAGAAGAGCTTATCGAATACGACCCACCGATTCAGTTGTGACAGGAAGACAAGTACACCGGCGAGTACTGCGACTCGTATCCAGCCCATCATGATCCACCGAACGGTAGGCGTCGGCGCGTCGTCGATTCAGCACTAGCCCCGCCGAGCGGCCGTGCGCCGGGAACCGGCACAACACCAAGCACCTCACGGACGATCGCTCGGGCATCGACGTTCCGCATCCGGGCAGCTGGATTCACAATGATGCGGTGCGCAAGCGTTGGTTCAGCGAGTTCCTTCACATCGTCAGGGATAACATAGTCGCGCCCCTGCATTGCTGCCCAGGCGCGGGAGGCGTTGTAGAGTGCGAGTGATCCTCGCGGACCGGCCCCAAGGTAGACATCCTCGTGTCGCCGCGTCGCCTCGACAAGCGAGACAATGTACTCCTTGAGTAGATCGTCCACGTACACGTGTCGAATCTGCTCCTGCGCAGCGCGCAGCTCCTCGAGGGTCGCAACCTGCCCAAGTCGCTCGAGTGGGTGTTCGTAGTGCTGGCGACTCAACATTTCGATCTCCCCACGTCGGCTTGGATATCCCAAGGAGATCCGAATCAAAAAACGGTCCAGTTGCGCTTCTGGAAGCGGGAAAGTACCCTCGTACTCGATCGGATTCTCAGTCGCCAACACGACGAAGGGATCCGGCAATGGATGGGTCACTCCATCCACTGTCACCTGTCCTTCTTCCATCGCCTCGAGCAAGGCTGACTGAGTCTTCGGCGTGGCACGGTTAATCTCATCAGCCAAGACGATGTGCGCGACCACCGGCCCTGGGCGGTATTCAAAGCGTCTCGTCTGTTGGTTGAACACATTCACACCCGTGATATCCGACGGCAGGAGATCTGGCGTGAACTGAATCCGTTTGAATGTTGAGCCGATACTCCGCGCGATCGCCTTCGCGAGTACCGTTTTGCCCACCCCGGGGACATCCTCAATCAGCACGTGGCCCCGGCAGAGCAGAGCGACCAGCACCATCCGAACTTCACGGCTCTTCCCAACGATCACGCGTTCGACGTTCTCCGCGATCCGCTCAGAAAGGGCCTGTACCATCTGTACCGTCGTCATTATCATCCCGTCCTAACGTCCAATCAGGTCGATGGTGGTCGAGAAGCTGCAGCAACGATGTTCTCGTGCAACGAAGGCTCGTGCACCCCACTCCGCCAGCCCACGGAAGCACGCGTATTATAGCAACCGTCAGCAGGGCCATGCGCCGACCCTCCACCTTCAAGACTACCGAGCCTCTCTGAGAGTTCTCTGAGACAACGCGACCTTGCCGATCTATAATCGCCACGATGAGGAGAGGACGCTATGCCGAGCCGATCCACTCGCCCGCGTCTTGTTTTGGTTGACGGTCATGGTCTTGCTTATCGTGCCTATCATGCCCTACCCCCGACGTTAGCGACGAGCAGCGGTGAGCCGACGCACGTCGTTTTCGGTTTTACCAGCATGCTGCTGGAAGTTTTGAACGATTTCGAACCAGACTACGTCATTGTCTGTTTTGACAGTGGGAAAAGTTTTCGACATGAGCTATACGAGCAATACAAGGCTCATCGACCGGAAACCCCCGATGACCTCCGCCATCAGCTCGGGCGAATCCGTCAACTCCTCGCTGCGTTCCGAATTCCGATCGTTGTACGTGAGGGATACGAGGCGGATGATCTCATCGGAACGTTGGCTAAACAGGCGATCGAGCGTGAGCTTGAAGTTTTCGTAGTCACCGGAGACACCGATCTGCTTCAGCTCGTCGATGACCACGTGCGGGTCATCCTCCCAGGTCGTCAACGCTTCGGAGAGTATCGCGTCTACGATCGTCAAGCCGTGCTCGACCGCTACGGCTTCCCGCCTGAGCGCTTGCCGGAATTCAAGGCCCTCGTCGGTGATCCTTCTGACAATATTCCAGGAGTTCCAGGAATTGGCGAGAAAACGGCGACCCGGCTCATCCAACAGTTCCCTTCGCTTGAAGCGATGTTAGAGCGGCTGGACGAAATCGATCCGCCCCGAATTCGTGAGGCCTTGCGTGCGGCACAAGAGACGGTGTTGACCAGCCGACAGCTCGCCACCATTGTGCGAGACGCGGACGTCGAACTCGATCTCGACCAGGCACAGTTCGGGTATTTCGACCGTGACGAGGTACTCGCCCTCTTTCGCGAGTTGGAGTTCCGCAGCCTTGTGCCGCGCCTACCCCAACCGCGGAAACCGGTTACTTTAAGCAAACCGAGTCCGTCGCAGCGACGCGCCATTCTCACTGAGGAGGAACTCGAGGAGCTCGTTCGTGAACTCGAACAATCCCCCGCATTCGCACTCGATGTCGAGACGACTGCCTTGCACCCAATGTATGCCGAACTCGTGGGCCTAGCCATTGCAACGAGTCCGGTTCGGAGCTACTACATTCCCCTGGGCCATACCACCGGGGATGCGCAACTCCGACGAGATGCAGTCGCACGCGCTCTCGCCCGCTTTTTCCAGACAGAGCGCGTGCAACGGTACACGCACAACGGCAAGTACGATGCCCTTGTTCTGGAACGAGCGGGCTTTCCCCGGCCACGCATCGATTTTGACACGATGGTCGCTGCGTACCTACTCGGCGAGAACGCAGTGGGTCTCAAAGAACTCGCCTTCACCAAGCTCGGTTGGGAGATGGAAGCCATCACTGAACTTATTGGGCGCGGGAAGAAGCAGCTCACAATGGACCGTGCCGAGATCGCCCGCGTCACTGAATATGCTTGCGCTGATGTCGAGGCGACCTATCGGCTGGTTGATGCCCTGCGTCCGCAACTCGAAGCACAGAACCAGATGCGCCTTTTCAGTGAAATTGAGCTTCCCCTCATCGACGTGCTCATTGACATGGAGCGTGTAGGTATTGCGATCGACGTCCCCTATTTACAGCACCTTTCGACTGAGCTGGAAAGCCAGCTCCGAGCGCTCGAACGCCGCATTTACGACCTTTCTGGTCGTCCGTTTAATATCAACTCGCCTCAACAGTTGAGCGAAATCCTCTTCGAGGAACTTCGCCTTCCCCGTGGGAAACGGACCAAGACCGGCTACTCCGTTTCACAGGAGGTCTTGGAAAACCTCCGCGACGCCCACCCGATCATCGACGCAATCCTTGAGTATCGCCAACTCTTAAAACTCAAGTCCACATACGTCGATGCGCTACCGCGCCAAGTGCATCCTGAAACTGGGCGCGTACACACCATTTTTCATCAAACAGTCGCAGCAACCGGGCGACTGAGCTCCTCCGACCCGAATCTTCAGAACATTCCTGTCCGTGGCGAACTGGGTCTTGCGGTCCGGCGCGCGTTTGTTGCCGACAATCGTCCGGGTTACCGCATTGCCGACGAGCCGATTCTCCTTCTCTCTGCTGATTACTCGCAGATTGAGCTACGGCTGATGGCCCATTTCAGCCAAGATCCTGCGCTTCTGCGCGCTTTCGCTGAAGGGAAGGACATTCACGCTGCCACGGCATCTGAAGTCTTCGGTGTCCCCCTCGATGCAGTCACGCCAGAGATGCGTCGCATCGCGAAGGTGGTCAACTTTGGAATTATGTACGGTATGCAGGCGTATGGACTCGCCCGCGATACCGGCATGAGCAGGCAAGAAGCCCAACGGTTCATCGATGCCTACTTTCGCCGCTTTCCCGGTGTCGCACGATACCTTGAGGAGACCAAGCGACGTGCGGCAGAAATGGGCTACGTTGAAACGCTCTTCGGCCGTCGCCGCTACATTCCTGAGATCAATTCCTCCAACCCCGCTCGCCGTCAGGCAGCCGAGCGGATGGCTGTCAATATGCCGTTGCAGGGCACTGCTGCCGATATCATGAAGCTGGCAATGATCCGTGTCCACCGAGCGCTTGCCGAGCGTCACTTCCGCGCCCGCATGCTCCTCCAAGTACACGACGAACTCGTTTTGGAAGTTCCCGAATCGGAGTTGACCTCGGTAGCTGAACTCGTCACATCCTTGATGAGTAACGTCGTCGCGTTGACGGTTCCGCTCGAGGTGGAAGCGAAGGCCGGACCAAACTGGGCCGACCTTGAGCCGATCCGTGTAAAACTCTCCCACTAGAACTTGCTCAACCTCAGAAGATCGACTACAATTCCGCTTGGATAATTGACGACATGTCGCACAGGAGGGGTGGTCGATGCCGATCTACGAGTACGAGTGCACGAGTTGTGGCCACCGATTTGAAATGAAGCAACGTTTCTCCGATGAACCAGTTGCATCTTGTCCAGAATGTGGGAATTCAGTTCGGCGATTACTCTATCCGGCCGGGATCATCTTCAAGGGTTCCGGTTTTTACATCACTGATTACAAGCGCAATAACGTCTCAAACGGGAAGAGCGAGACCAAGGCTGAAACTGCCTCGTCCGCATCGAAGAACGACTGAGCGAGCTCATCGTGGGACGCGGGCGACGTTCCAATCGCCCGCGTTTTTTCTCCTTTCGGCCTCTTCGGGTATCCTCGAGTGAGCTGAAGAGAGCGGGTGGACGCGAGAGAGGACAGCCTTGATGGGATTGCGTGTGACAAATTCGCTCACTCGAGAAAAGGAGCCCTTCGAAACTCTCGAACCAGGCCACGTTCGGATGTATGTCTGCGGTCCCACCGTCTACGCGGATGCCCACATCGGGCATGCTATGTCAGCGATCGTTTTCGATATGATCCGCCGTTACCTGGAATATTTGGGGTATCGAGTCACCTTCGCGATGAATTTCACCGATGTTGACGACAAAATCATTCAGCGTGCTGGGACGCTTGGTATTCCTCCCAACGAACTCGCCGAACAGCTCATCGATGCGTGGCTCGACGAAACCGCCGCTCTGAACATTAAACCCGCCACGATCTACCCTCGTGCCACGCAGGAAATCCCCACGATCATCGAGATGGTTCGAGGATTGATCGCGAAAGGCCATGCCTACGTCATCGACGGTGACGTCTACTATCGCGTCGTATCCTTCCCAGAATACGGCAAACTCTCGCATCGCACGCTCGATGAGATGCTGGCCGGTGCACGGGTCGAGATTGACCCCCGCAAGGAGCACCCGATGGACTTCGCCCTCTGGAAGGCTGCAAAACCCGGGGAACCAGCTTGGGACAGCCCCTGGGGTCCCGGCCGTCCTGGTTGGCATATCGAGTGCAGCGCAATGATCTATCGGCACCTCGGAGAGCAAATTGATATCCACGGCGGTGGAGCCGACTTGATCTTCCCCCACCACGAGAACGAGATTGCACAGTCCGAGGCTTTCACCGGCAAAAAGCCGTTTGTCCGTTACTGGCTGCACAACGGTCTTCTGCAGCTCGGTGGGGAGAAAATGAGCAAATCGATTGGCAATCTCATCACGATCCGCGAGCTGCTGGAACGCAACGGAGCAGGACCTTTCCGCCTCCTCGTACTGAGTTCGCACTACCGAAGTCCTCTCACCTTCACGGAGGAAGCTTTTGCGGCTGCGTCGCGCGGTTTTGATCGTCTCCGTCAAGCCGTACGCGGCGCAGAGATCGATACCGTTCCTCCTCGGCCCGAACACGACCTGGCAGCACTCGCCGACAGCACCCGCCACGGCTTCCGCGAGGCGATGGATGACGACTTCAATACCCCGGTAGCCTTAGCACGCCTCTTCGAGCTCGCTCGAGCGATTAATCGCGCGCGGGCCGCGGGGGAGCCAGCCGCTGCTCTTCGGTATGCACAGGCCACGTTGCTTGAACTGACAACGGTTCTCGGCTTTCGCTTCGATGAGGGAGGAATGGAGCAACGCGCCGCTGAACCGTTCATTGAACTCCTCCTCGAAGTTCGTGCACGTCTCCGTGCCGAACGGAACTGGGAGCTAGCTGACCTCATTCGCGGACGATTGGGTGACCTCGGTGTCATCGTCGAAGATACGCCTTCCGGTACCACCTGGCGGTGGGCATGAGACCGCTGCAGCGTGGTCGAATCAGCGAGTATCTCTACGGACGCAATGCTGTCAGCGAAGCACTGCGCGGTCGGCGCCGTCATCGACGCCTCTATGTGGCTGCAGGGATTGAAGAACATGCCCGTGTGGCAGCGATCATTCAAGCCGCACGCGAAAGCAGACTTCCGGTCAGCATTGTCCCACGTGACCAATTAGATCGGATGGTCGGTTCCGTCAATCACCAAGGTGTTGTCCTCGAAACGAGCCCTTATCCATATGTCGACCTCAATGCCCTCGCTAATCCCTCTCCAGAGAGTATCGTGCTTGTGCTCGACCATTTAGAGGACCCACAGAACGTCGCAACACTGCTCCGAACTGCAGAGGCTGTTGGAGTACGCGGCGTAATACTGCCGGAACGGCGAGCTGCGGGTATCACTCCTGCGGTTGTCAACGCATCCGCGGGCGCTGTCGAGCACCTTCAGATTGCCCTGGTCACGAATTTGGCCCGTACCGTCGATGAACTCCGCGAACGAGGCTACTGGATCATCGCCCTGGAACCAGGGGCAGCCGCGCAGTCACTCTTTGTCGCACCTCTTCCAACGCCGCTCGTGCTCTTGGTAGGTTCAGAAGGGCGTGGGCTTTCGCCGATTCTCGTCCGTCGGGCAGATGTCCAAGTCGTCATTCCGATGTTCGGACGGGTCACTTCGCTCAATGCAGCAGTCGCAGGCTCGATCGCTCTGTACGAGGTTGTGCGACGGCTATTGTCCGGCGAAGAAAAAGGCACAGGGTAAAGGGCGGTGCAGCTTCCCATCCTCAAGGCGATCGGATCAGGCAGCCTCGTCGAGCAGCGAGTCTCGCTTTCGTCCGGCGCGTCGCGGTCCTCGCCGATTCTTGAACGAGGTGAGGACCCGGGTTCCATCGCGGTCCAGGACAATCACGAGTCCATGAAGATGCTCGACCCAACTTCCTAGACGGCGATACCGTGCAACCTCGTGTCTGCCGAAAAATACTACCAAGCAACCCGGGCCTTGATAGAAGCGCCCGTGTGCCGCGGCAAATTCCAGGTATTCACGGCGAATCGCACGTTCAGCACACCGCCGCTGGGCGTGCTCAGTGAGTCGAAGCATCGTGCTCGCGATGACTCTCCTCCTTTCCGAACGCTGCCGCACCGCCCTTTGTTCCCTGTGGTCCCTTATCCTACCAGTCCCTCCTACGCCTGTCAATTCATCGGATTCCAAACCACTGTCAACCGATCCGCCTACACACTGCTTGTCAGCGTTGATCGTGCCCCTCGGTCACGGTTCTCACTCGCCACGCGCGCCGTTGTAGGGGAAAGAAGGTGAAAAAACGAAATCTCGACGGCAAATCCACCATTCCACACCAGCACCGGTCGGAGAGACGCTTGCCGTTCCCACCAAAGAGGGAGCCGATCCACGCCGTTGAGACAATTGCCGGTCTGCATACTCTCTCAGTACCAGAACACCCTTTTTCTGCACCGATAGTCACGCTCGCCGAAATCCCTTGCATGGAGCCGCTCTCCGCGCTCAGAGCATCACAGTTCGCTGCTGAGGCAGTGCCTGTGCCGGTGCGTCAAAATTGCGATGACCGTGCGCCGCTCGGTATAGTTGACGGCGACGTGATACACTGGGTGTACGGACACCCACGTGATTGGAATCGACGCACAGGGGAGAAGCGATGAAGGTTATTCTGCTCCGCGATGTTCCCAATCTCGGGAAAGCAGGAACGATTCAAGTCGTCTCGGAGGGGTTCGCACGGAACTACCTGATCCCTCAGCGGCTGGCAGAGCCAGCGACGCCCGACCGCCTGGCGATCGCTGAAGCACGCCTTGCCGCGCAACGGCGCAAGATGGAGCGGGCCGAACAAGCACTCCGGGACCTCGCTCAACGGCTGGAGGGCCTCCGTGTTGTCATTCCAGCCCGTGTCGGTGAGAGTGGACGCCTCTACGGGTCGATCACCGGCCGTGATATCGCCGAGCGGCTGAGCCAGCTTGTGGGCCAAGAAATCGACCGACGAGCGGTGGAACTCGAAGAACCAATTCGCTCCCTGGGCGAGCACCGCGTCCCGGTCCACCTCGTTGGGCGACTGCGCCCAACCGTACTCGTCGAGGTCGTCCCGGAGGAGTCTGGCGAAACTGACGCCTAATCGGAGGGGAAGATGACGAGCACGGCTGCTGAGGCGATCGAACGGTTACCGCCACACAACATCGAGGCCGAGCAAGCCGTGCTTGGAAGCCTACTAATTAATCGTGACGCGATTATCCGCGTCGCATCGTTTCTCCGGGCAGACGACTTCTACCGGGGTAGCCATGGTGTTATCTATCAAGCGATTCTGGATCTCTACAATCGCCGCATACCAGCCGACTTCGTGACCGTTGTCGACGAACTCGAACGTACTGGACGACTAGACGATGCGGGCGGAGTTGCGTACCTCACGGAGCTCCTGAGCGTCGTGCCGAGCGCCGTCCATGTTGAGTACTACGCCCGCATCGTCGAACGGACCGCGACGCTCCGGCGCCTCATTAGCGCTGGCACTGAGATTGTCCGACTCGGGTTCGACGAGCAGATCGATGCGGACGAGGCAATTGAACGTGCCGAGCGCCTCATCTTCGACGTCTCTCAGCGCCGGGCGAGCCGCGACTTTGTTTCAGTCGGTCAGGTTCTCGAGCAGTTCTTCGAGAAACTCGATTATATCCAGCAACACCGCGGCGAGGTGATTGGTGTTCCGACTGGGTTTGCAGACCTTGACAAGCTCACAGGAGGACTCCAACGATCCGATTTGATCATTCTGGCTGCTCGCCCTTCGGTCGGCAAAACCTCCTTCCAGCTCAGTATCGCTCACCATGCTGCGGTCAAAGCCGGAAAGGTCGTCGCCATCTTCAGCCTCGAGATGTCGGCTGAGCAGCTGGTACAGCGGCTGCTCGCCATGGAAACCGGCGTGGATACCCACCGATTGCGCCTTGGCTATATCGATGAACACGAGTGGGACTCCATCTCGCGCGCATTCGGTCGGCTGGCCGAGGCGAAGATTTTCATCGACGACACCCCGGGTATCAGTGTGATGGAGTTACGCAGCAAGGCACGGCGCTTGATGGCCGAGCATGGCCTCGACCTGATCATTGTGGACTACTTACAGCTGATGCATGCTCGCCGCGCCGAGAATCGCGTGCAGGAGATCTCTGAAATCTCGCGTGGCCTCAAGGCCTTGGCTCGGGAGCTCAATGTTCCAGTTCTCGCTCTGTCCCAGCTCTCTCGAGCGGTGGAGACACGGACTGACCACCGACCACTCCTCAGTGACCTGCGCGAAAGCGGGAGCCTCGAGCAAGACGCGGACGTTGTGATCTTCATTTATCGCGACGAGATCTACAATCCCGACACCGATCGTCGTGGTATTGCCGAAATCATCGTCGCCAAGCACCGTAACGGCCCAACCGATACAGTTCATCTTCGCTTCTTCGAGCGTACAGCCCGTTTCGCAGATCTTGAACTCTACCGCGAGCCAGGTGCCTGAACGAGGGAGCAGCATGGAGAGCGAACGCGCACCCGCCCTGCCTTACTGTCTTCCCATCGATCTCGCTGAAAGGCTTGTGAGCCAAGCACGGGACCTTCCCGCCGTGAAAGTTGTGCTCACCGTCGCCCGGCTCGCGAGCCAGCAGGGCACAACGGCGGTTCCGGTCGCTGCGTTGTATGCTGATTCCGCACTTCGGCATGGCCTGCGTCCAGGCGGGACAGACCGGGATCCGGAGCACGAGATTACACATGCAATCAATGTTGCAGTCGCACGAGGCTTCCTCGTACGTCTTCGCAGCTCCACATCGTCTGGCTCGATGACTGAGTGGGTTGCTCTTGCGACTCCGGAGACGATCGCACTGGCTCAGCGTGATCCGATGGGGCTCTTTCCCGCCTCACAGCGCCAGGTGCAGCGGGTCACTGTTGAACGCCCCAATATCTTCGCATTGTACGAGCAGAATATTGGCCCCCTGACGCCACTTATTGCCGAGCAGCTGGCCGAGGCGCTCGAGCGGTATCCCATGGGCTGGGTTGAGGCTGCGATCGTCGAAGCGGTACACTACGGGCGCCGGAATTGGCGATACATCCAACGGATCCTCGAGCGTTGGGCGACCGAAGGACGGGACCATGAAGCCCATCCGCGAGATCAACGCGCTCGCCGACTCGATCCAGACAAATATCTCCGGGGAAAGTACGCACCGCTCTTCAGCAACCCCGAATGACACACCTCTTCGATCCGCGTTCGGTCAGGGGGTGGGGGATGATTGCCCCGTTTGCAAGGGAGCAGGATACCTTCGCCTCGACGTACCGGTGGGGCATCCCAATTTTGGTCGCATTATTCCGTGTGAATGCAAGATTCGGGAACGTGAGGCAAAGCTGTTGCGGCAATACCTCGAGTTGAGCGGCCTCGAGCAACTCGAGGATTGGACCTTTGAGACCTTTGACCCAACCGTCCCCGGAGTTGGTGATGCCTATCGCCTCGCCCTTGATTACGCTCGCAATCCGGACGGATGGCTACTACTGATGGGAGGATATGGATGCGGGAAGACGCACCTTGCAGCCGCAATTGCGAACTACGTTTTGCGTCATCAGCGTCTCTTCCCGCTGTTCACAGTGGTACCAGACCTTCTCGACTATCTTCGTGCGACGTTCGCTCCTGACCGGACAGAGAGTTACGATAATCGCTTCGAACAGGTACGTAATGCAGGGTTGCTTGTGCTCGATGATCTCGGGACGGAGCACACAACACCCTGGGCCGCAGAGAAACTCTTCCAGATCATCAATTACCGTTACAATCAGCGCAAGCCGACTGTCATCACCACGAACCGCGATCTCGACGATTTGGATGAACGGATCCGTTCCCGTCTGTGCGACCGTGCAATCTGCCGCGCTGTCTTCATCCGCGCGGGGGACTATCGCCTGCGACGTTCTAAACTCTCGCCATGAAGGGCCTCGATCGCAAGGGCATTGTTGTCGTTCTTTATTCAGTGAAGGATGCGTGCACGAGAGCACTCCAACTCTTAGTCGAGCGCAAGAGCAATGCGGATGGATAGATGACGACACCACTGAAAGCAGCAATACTCCGCCACTGGGAACTCGATCGCTCTCTCTTTCCGGCCCTGGCCGAGATTCACAGCTTGGGGATCCGTGGTGCACGCGGAACTGTTCTCGATGCACTGATGGAAGCCGTTGCGACACTCCGGGATTTTCCGTCACTCTATGTGACGCTCGTTGAGTTCAGCATCCTTGAGGAACGAAACGCTGACGCGCGTCTACTCTGGAGGACGATCGAACGCCGAATAGCAACTGATCCATCGTGGATGAGCAAAACGGAATCGTCTTTCCTTGCGTGGTTGATCGCTCCGGATCAGGCTCCGCCGCTCGACGAACTGGGGAAGGAGCTCCTTGCTGGCCCGGCCCCATTGCGACGAGCCTTCTTGCCACTCATTCTCCAAGAGTTGCGTGCATCGGGCCACTCGGCCACATCTCACTATCTCGTTGTCCGCTGGCTTGCTGAGTATCCCTCCGAACCCGACGCCTGGTGGAGCGGCATCGCACACGCGCTCGAAACGCACGACCATCCGCTCCTTACGCAACTACTGACCGCACAATCCCTGCCGCACGCGCCCGAAACAACGTGGCAATGGACAATCGCTTTCCAGCTCGCCCTGCGTGCCCCCCAACCACACTGCTGGACCATCATTAATCAGGTAATCGACCACGCTCGGAAAGGAGGATTCTCCGCCCGCGAACTGCGTTCATTCCTCGAAGAGGCTGTTTCCGAATACGATGTGCTCCGGCATCCAAGGGCGCTCCTTATCTCACTCCTTCTTTCTGGTATGCTCGGCGAAGCACCAAATCGTACGCGGGAACTGCTTTCACTCTCGACACTCGAGTCGCCAGTTGAACGCGGCCTCGCCGCCGCACTCGCAGTCCAATGGCTCGAACCGACCGAGCTTTCACCAGCACTTATAGCGATGCTGGAGGAGCTTTTAAAAGGTATCCAAGCCGGTCAAGAGTTCACTCGTGTCGTTCAAAAATTGGAAACGGGGGTACGCCCGCTGACACTTTGCGAATATGCTCTCCGCGTTGGCAATCCACTGTTGACCCAGCGAGCCCTCGCCGTGCTTGTCGACCTCCAGCCAGCACTTTCGGAATTCCTCAGCCTCGCTTCCCGGTTGGACATCGCTGGTTCGACGGAAGCAGCGATCGAAGTTCTTCGAATGGCCGCGCGGCAGTGTCGCCAACGCCATGACCGAGTTGGTCTCTTGCGCGCCCTGCATGCGCTCGTACAACTTGATCCACGCGAACGTGCGGCGCTTGACTTCGTGATCAGTGCTGACACACGCGCGGGTCGATTCGCCCAAGCGATCGACACCTTGCTCGCTAGCGCAACTCGCGCAGCACAAACCGGTGACCGATCGCTTCAGCGAGATTTGCTTGAGCGGGCTGCCACAGTGGCTGAACTGGCTGATGACCGTCCTCGACTCGCGTTGATTGCCGAATTGCTTGCAGAGAGCGACGCGGGGAGTGTGGATCGTCACTTGGCGGCAGCCACTGCCTTACTCCGTGCTGGTCAGGGAGAGCGCGCGCGTGCCCAGCTGTGGGCAGCTATCCGAATCGCTCTCGAGCAGCGTCGACTAGACGAGGCACTCGTAGCGGCTGAACAACTGGCAGCGCTCGACCCGAATGACGAAGCCGCTGCAGCACAGCTCAACGATTTACGCGCTTTGCGTCGCCGCATTGGAGAGCAGCGTTCA
>DAOTWO010000375.1:0-2065 GCA_034435855.1 Thermomicrobium sp.
TACATCACGTCAAGGAGCACCTCTTCAAGGGTAGTCCGCAGTCCGCGGGCACCAGTCCCTCGCCGTTCCGCCAGATCTGCAGTGGCGTGGAGCGCGTCTGGTGTGAAAATCAGTTCGACATGGTCCAGTGCGAAGATCTTTTGGTACTGCTTGACGATCGCGTTCTTCGGCTCCACCAGGATCCGGACGAGATCGTCATGAGTGAGCGGGTCCAGCGCCGCCACGACCGGCAGCCGGCCGATAAATTCGGGGATAAGGCCGAACTTCAGAAGATCATCTGGGATAACCTGATGGAGCACGTTCTCCTCACGGCCATCGTGCTTTGCCCGCTTGCCAAAGCCGATCGTCGAGTCCTTCCCAATGCGGCGCCGGACGATCTCATCCAAGCCCTCGAAGGCGCCACCGCAGATGAAGAGGATGTTGCGCGTATCGATCTGAATGTACTCTTGGTGAGGATGTTTCCGGCCACCATGCGGTGGGACGTTGGCGATCGTTCCCTCGAGGATCTTCAGAAGCGCCTGCTGGACTCCTTCTCCCGAGACATCGCGCGTAATAGAAGGGCTATCGCTCTTCCGCGCGATCTTATCGATCTCATCGATATAGATAATGCCTGTCTGTGCCCGCTGGACGTCACCACCGGCTGCCTGGATCAGCCGGAGCAAGATGTTCTCTACATCCTCCCCAACGTATCCGGCCTCGGTGAGCGTCGTGGCATCCGAGATGGAGAAGGGGACGTCAAGCAACTTCGCGAGCGTCTGCGCCAAAAGCGTCTTGCCGCTCCCTGTTGGGCCGATCAGGAGAATATTGCTCTTCTGAAGTTCCACGTCGCTCTCGTCGCCCAACAGGATACGCTTGTAGTGATTGTAGACAGCGACCGAGAGGACCTTTTTAGCACGTTCCTGCCCAATGACATACTGGCTGAGCTGCTCGTACAGCTGCTTCGGCGTCGGGATCTGCGTCAACGTGGGGGCAGGACGCCGCGGTGGCGCCTCTTCCTGGATGATCTCCTGGCAGAGCTGGACGCATTCGTCGCAGATGTAGACACCGTTCGGGCCGGCGATGAGTCGCCGAACCTCCTCTTGGCTCTTGCCACAGAATGAACAGCGGTAAAAGACGCGTCCCCCACGTGTGGTCATTCCCATCGCCCCTTCTCCACCGTCGTGTCCGCCTCCTAGGCCCGCTGCAACTTTACCGGCTCAAGCACGTGATCGACGATCCCGTATTCCTTGGCCTCGTATGCGCTCATGAAGTAATCCCGCTCGGTGTCACGCTTCACACGCTCGAATGGCTGACCAGTGTGGAAGGCCAGGAGTTCGGTCAGCATCGTTGTCAGGTTCAGTGTCTCGCGCGCCTGGATCTCGATATCTGGCACCGAACCGCGGAAGCCAGACGTCCCTTGATGGATCAGCACCCGTGAATGCGGCAGTGCGAAGCGCTTCCCCTTTGCGCCCGCGGCGAGCAGAACCGCTGCCATGCTCGCACCGAGTCCAACGCAGTAGGTCGCCACATCCGGCTCAATCATCTGCATCGTGTCGTAGATCGCGAGCCCAGCGTACACAAGGCCACCAGGACTGTTGATGTACAGCTTGATATCAGCCTCCGGATTCTCATGCGCCAAGAAGAGCATCTGGGCAATCACCGCATTGGCCACTTGATCATCGATCGGCGTGCCCAGGAAGATAATACGATCACGAAGCAGCCGAGAATAGATGTCGTACGCACGCTCTCCTCGGCTGGTCGTTTCAATCACCATGGGAATGACAAGTTCGGGTCGGATGTCGCGCTCCATGATGCCTCCTCGCCGTTTTAGGCTTGTTCGCTGCTTTCCGTCGTCTCAGTTTGAGTATCCTCGGCATTCACTGCAGTCTCCGTCCCGGGTACCGGCTCCTCATTGAGTGCTGCCGTATCGACGGAGCCACCGGTTCCCTCGCTCTCGGTCACCGGCTCTTCCGCTTCTCCCGTCAAGAGAGCTGCGGCTTCACCAACTACCGGCCCGCGACCCTCGGTGACCAACTCGAGGAGTCGCTCACTCACCTTCCGTTCATGGAGTTCATCGGCCAGATAA
>DAOTWO010000376.1:0-4194 GCA_034435855.1 Thermomicrobium sp.
AACGCATTTCTGGGAACAGTCAACCACCGCTTGCCGCTCCTCGACCCACGCTACCAGCACATCGGGTTCGGCACCGTGAACGAGGGTACGGTGCGGATCGAGGTTGTCATGGTCGGCACGACAGCCCCTTGGAGTGAGCTGGCATCTCCTGAGTGGGTGCCTTGGCCAATCGATGGAATGACTGGTGTCCCAACGCATTTCTGGGGCGAAGCACCCAATCCGTTTCCTGGTGCTCAATATCCCCTTGGGTACCCGATCACTGCAAAGTATTTCGGTCCGGGAACGGTCATCTTTACCCGCGGCGAACTCCTGCGCGAGGGTCAGCCTGTTCCCATCCATTTCGCGACTGGATCAGGTTGGTTGACACGCCGTGCTGCATTTCTTGCAGCGACGGCACCGCTCACATTGGGAACGAGCTACCAGTATGTCATCGAGGGAACAATCGATGGCCAGCACTTCCGGCTCAGCGGAACCTTCCGGACCGCATCCACCGATGGCGAAGCACTCACTCCTGGGACACCTGTATTGTCTCTGCCCCTCCCAGCTGGGCTCACTGCAGCCCCTGCAGCCATTCAACAGCGCTGGCTGGCAATCGACGGCCCAGTCGCGAGCGGACATCGCGAGGGCTGGATCTTCGGCCCTGATGTCTGGGCCGTACGCTGGGAACCGTATGCTGAAGCTCCTGACGGGCGCCGCCAGGTTGTCTACTTCGATAAGGCTCGGCTTGAACTCACTAATCCCAACGCTGACCTCACGGCACTCTGGTCGGTAACGAGCGGCCTTCTCGTTCGTGAAATGGTGCTGGGACAGCTGCAGACCGGTGACGCTCGCTTCACATCCCGCACACCACCCGAAATTCCGCTTGCCGGGGATCCGGCGCCGTTCAACCCTGAGGCACCGACCTACGCGCGCCTCCGGCCGCACAGTGCGCTGGTCACTGGAAGACCATCGCCAGATCGCCGCGGGCAGCAGATCAGTGAGGTCCTCCGTCGTGATGGAGTCGTCAGCGAAGACCCGAGCCGCGTCGGAGCGACCTATGCGGCCTATGACCCAGTCACTGGGCACAACGTGGCGAGTCCATTCGTGGAATGGTTCCAGACGCAACCCTGGGACCCGCTCTTCATTGTTGGGCGACCGATCGCCGAGCCATACTGGGCCCTCGTTCGGTTGCAAGGTGAGAGACGCTGGGTGCTGGTCCAGGCGTTCGAGCGGCGACTCCTCACCTACACGCCCGACAATCCGGAAGGCTGGCGAGTGGAGATGGGGAACGTTGGACGGCACTACTACGAGTGGCGATATGGCACACCACCGCCGTCAAGCTGATTGACAAAGCAGTCGGACACTTGGAAGGCCGGACACTCACTGATTCAGTAAGGAAGGAAGAGACAAGGGATGAGCACGAGTCGAGACCGACAGAGCATCCTGGAAGAGGCACGACGAGCACTGGAAGCACAACTCGCGGTTGGGGATCGAATACCAGAACTTCTCGAGGAGACCTGCCGGATCCTTGAGCACAGCGTGCCATGGTATGACTGGGTCGGCGTCTACCTTGTCGAGGGCGACGAGCTCGTGCTTGCCGCCTGGTCAGGGCCGGCCGCGACAGAGCACGTACGAATTCCGATTGGCCAGGGAATCTGCGGCGCAGCGGCACGTGAGGGCCAAACGATCATCGTCCCGGACGTACGCGAAGATCCACGGTACCTGCAGTGCTTCCTCTCCACCCGCTCCGAGATCGTTGTGCCCATTCGTCGCGACGGCACGGTGATTGGCGAAATCGACATTGATAGCGATCGACTTGCCGCATTCGACGAGGACGATCGGGTGCTCTTGGAGTGGCTGGCAGAAAGACTCGCTGAGCGCTTGCCTCAGGCGGGCAAGACTGCGGTCTGACGAAAGAGTTCGTCCCAAGTCCAAGCGATCGTGGGGCGGAGTTGCCGATTTGTGAGCGACTGCAGCAGTTGCACTGGCACATCGCTTGTCAGCGCACGCACACCAGCGCGGAGGAGGCGCATCGCTTCGCGCGGATCGTTGACCGTCCAGCTCGTCACCTGCCACCCCTGGAGACGTAACCACCGGGTGAGCCATGGCGTGACGACCCGGTGCTGTAAAGCCACGACGTCGGCTCGCGCTAACCGGAGCGTCAGCGCGAGTTGAAAAGCCATAAGTGACCGGACAGGAAAGGCACTACGCCCAGCGACCGGCCGCGGCATCCGCGTGAAGGTGTGACCATGCGAGAGTCCACGGTACGCAAGGGGCAGGACCCCTGCAAGGCGACGGAGACTCGCAGCATGCTGACTCGTCACATAGACGCGCTCTGGATGACCCCAGCGCTCGACCACTCGTGCCAGTTGCCGTTCATACCCGCTTCCTTTGAGGTCTAGATTCACCAGCGCCTGGGCACCGAACTCCTCGAGAAACTCCTCGAGTGTCAGGAGCTCCGGCACGGCGATGCGCAATGCTTCCAAACTCGCATGCCGCACCACCAGCCGACCGCCTCCCGGAAGCGGCACCACACCGTCGTGCAGGAGCACCAATGTGCCATCGCCGGTCTGGCGAACGTCACATTCCAGCGCTGGCACCCCAGCTGCGAGCGCCGCCCGGAATCCCTCCGCGCTGTTCTCCCCCCGTGCCGCACTGCCTCCGCGGTGAGCAATCAAGGTGAACGGCCGAATGGTCCGGGATCGCGTCACGATCGGCACCTTTCCGGCGGCGTACCAAGAAGCCGAGTCAGCCCGAACCAGCTTCCACCGAGCAAATAGCCACCGAGGACGTCGGTCAGCCAGTGATGTCCAAGGTAGATCCGTGAAAGCCCTACCAACCCAACCAAGAGAGCCGCCACCGTCAAGAGCACGCCGCGCAACCAGCTCCAGCGGGTACGCTCGGCTGCCGCCGTGAGTGCCGCGAGCCAGAAGGCAGTGTAGGTCACGACGTGACCGCTTGGATAGCTGGCGTCACGCGGTTGAGCCACTACGATCCGCACCGCCGGATGATTCGGGCGCGGCCGGCGCACGAGCCGCTTGGTCACAAAGCTGATCACACTGGCCACCCAGCTCAAAACGAGATGGACGGCGATTCGGCGCTGACCACGCAGCCAGAATGCTGCGATCACTGCGCTCGGAATGAACACGCTCTGCGGCGGGAAACCGAGCCAGCTCACCCAACGCAACACTCGTGCAGCCGCTCGTGGCATCCGAGACTGAATGCAACGCGTAATTGCCAGTTCGGTCGCAGACTCGGGATGTCGTCGCACCCACACAGCGAGGAGCACATAACCAAGGAGCCCCGAGAGCGCAACAGCAAGACCGGGAAGTCGGCTTCGGCAACGCATCGCGCCCGCGCAACCACTTTCTGTCATTCCGCAAAGTCTTCGACATCGGGCGCCTCGTAACGCCAGAGGCGCTCTGGCCGCTGATACCCAAGCGCAGCCAGTCGATCAACGACGGCAAGCACGACCTCGTCCGGTGTCGACGCCCCCGCTGTGATCCCGACAACGCGCTTGCCTTCCAACCAGGCAGGGTCGATCTCCTCTGCCCGCTCGATGTGGTAGCTGGGGACACCACAAGCCCAACCGACCTCGGCGAGACGAGCCGTGTTCGAACTCTTCCGGCCGCCGACGGCAAAGAGGACATCGACCTCACGCGCCAGCGCGCGCAGCGCTTCCTGCCGCTCCCATGTCGGTTGGCAGATTGTGTTGACGATACGGATCTCCCCACCGTGGCGTGCCACCCAGTTCGCCAACGCGATTGCGAAAGCAAGGAACTCGTCCGTCTGCTTGGTCGTCTGGCTAACAACGGCAACCTTGCGCGGTGGCGATACGACACCCGGCATTCCGCGGGGACCGTTCCACGGGAGATCCTCAAGCTGCTTTGCTGCGACTGCTCGACTTGTCCCCGCCCAGCCTAGGACACCACGAACCTCGGGATGGTGCGCATCGCCGTATACGACCAAGAAGTATCCCTGGCGCACCAACTTCTCAGCGAGCCGCTGGACTTTGGTGACAAGCGGACAGGTCGTATCGATGAGCTCAAGTCCCGCCACCTGCGCTTCTTGCACCCGCTGTGGCCCAGCACCGTGTGCCGTGATCGCCACACGCCGGAATCCACGCTCCCGTGCCTCGGCAACCGAGCTCACCGGTTCGATTCCTTGCGCCCGCAACCGATCGACGACCTGCGGGTTGTGGATCACGTCTCCTAC
>DAOTWO010000377.1:0-7291 GCA_034435855.1 Thermomicrobium sp.
GGGTGCTGGTCGTCTTGGCCGTTCCGCCCTTCTGGTTAAAGAAGGCAATCACTGGGGTCATGCCGAGCCCCCACGCTGTACGGACACCCGCAGAGGAAGGCTACCAGAGCACACACACGTTGTCTAGCGGGTACAAAGGGTTAAGACCGAAGTCAGGTGATTTAAGAGGAAAGTCGACGCGTCACAATCGGTTTTCAATGCCTCGTCGAAGCTGATTGTTGGTCATGGCCGCGACGTTGGAATAACTTCATGACTGGCGAGAAGTCAAGAGCTTGACAGCACTACGAGCCTCCGCTAGGATGAGATTAGATGACTTGATCCCTCAGTTATTGCTCTCCGGACGGTGAGATACGCGACAGACGGGGGATGGATGAGGCGACGCAACCTGGCAGATCACCTGATTGCGGAAATTCTTGACCTCATCAAGCGGGAGCAGCTGAAGCCTGGTGACCGTCTTCCTCCCTTGAAAACGTTGGCGGCACAGCTTGGTGTGGCTACACCGACTCTGCGGGAAGCATTACGACGTCTCGAGACAACCGGGACTATTGATTTTCGCCACGGTTCGGGCATTTTCGTCGGCTCGGGATTCGATCGCTTGGTACTCACGAATCCGAACCTCACGATGGTGCGTGCAGAGACCGTTCTTGAGCTATTGGAAACAAGACAACTCCTCGAGCCAGCGCTAGCTGCACGCGCAGCGGAAGTTGCCGAACCGGCCGATCTCGAAAAGCTTGCTTTACTGTTGGATCAGGCAAGACGACATCTCCGAAGCGATGCCACCACGTTAATGGAGTACAACCTGGCCTTTCACCTCGGCATTGCTGAAACAACAAAAAATGTGGTCGCCACCGAAGTGCTGCGCTCACTGATTGAGCTGTACTCCAGCGAACATCTCATGATCCTTAGGCTCCATAGCTCTCGTGAACTCGATCATGCGGAACATTATGAGATCTTTGAGGCCATTGCTCAACGACAGCCGGAGCTAGCTCGTCGCAAAATGATCGAGCACTTGCAAAAGGTGACAGAGGTCGTCTCGGCGCGACTACTTGCTCTGCAGGGGCATCTTGTTCAGGAACAGCGGAGTGGTCCGTCCATCATAGGAGTACCAAAAGCGGCGAAGAATAGCAGCTTGAAGTAGTCCGCGAGTTGATAGTGTGTTGCCTTGTGGTGAACCGCGTAGCCACAGCCTTCAATTGGTCTGTAGGCGAGCACGAAGGCAAAAGGGGAGACGAATTCGGTGCCAGAGAGGAACAGGGTGGCATGGTCAGTTTTGTAAGCAAGGAGGAGGGCACCGATGTTTAGACCCGGTGGTCCTTGGGCTACAACTCGGCGAATGTTTCTCCGGCATCTTGGTCAGGCAGCCTTACTCGCGACGTTTGTAGGTGGGGTCGGTGCTTGTAGGTCAGGAACATCGCCAACCCCTAGCGCGGCAGAGCAGGTCGGGCAAACTCCCGCTCCGCAACCGACGCCGACGGCCTCCCAGCAGACAGGCCAGACAGGTGTTGTTCTGGACTTCTACCACGATAAGGTAGCGTGGTCTGACTCCGTTGATGCTATGGGACAGCTCGCGCGCGAGGCCATCGGAATTGGCTTTCGCTCGATTCCGTATCCGGATACAACGACATACCAGGCGACGGTTCGGCAATCCCTGAGTACGGATCGTCCACCTGACTTGTTCTTCTGGTATTCGGGGTTCCGCCTTGAAGATGTGCTCAAGTCTGGCGAGGTTGTCGACCTCAGTGATATCTGGAAGCAGTATGTTGATAGTAAGCAATATAATCCTGATATTCCCGAAACGTTCAGATACAAGGATGGGATCTATGCTGTACCGATGTATATGACCTACTATATCCTCTTCTATCACAAGCCGGTCTTTGAGCGGCTCCAGCTGACCACGCCCAAGACTTGGGATGAATTCATCCGCATCTGCGAGACGCTCAAGGCGAACGGTGTGATTCCGATGGCCCAAACGATCAATGAGCGTTGGCCAGCGATGCTTCTGTTCCAGGAGCTGATTATCCGCTCTGCCGGTCCAGATTTTTACAACGCACTCATGCTGGGACAAGCCAGCTATGAAGATCCTGAGGTTGTCACCGCTATGGATCTCTGGGGAGAGATGATCCAAAAAGGGTACTTTACCGATCCAGGTATCGCATTCGGCACGACAGTTGACACCCTCCTGCCGCTCTTTAGTGAGGGACGGGTGGGCATGATTCCGATCGGGGACTGGTATCAATCCAGTCTCCTTGCGGCCGGATTGAAGCCAGGTGTAGACTATGACGTTATGATTATGCCGAATGTCCATTCGGACCTTCCTCCCGCAGTCATCATCGAGTTTGGTCCGCTGCTCGTATCGCGCCGCAGCCCGAATCGGGAGGCAGCTCTTCAGATCATCGACTGGTGGCTCAGCGCGGAAGCGCAGCAGGCTTGGACTGAACGGATGGGCTTCACGCCACCGAACACTGCTGTCCAGAGCACCAACCCTGTAACTGCGAACCTCAAGAACCTGTTGGAGCGAGGGAATTACCGTCTTGTGCAGCAGTTCTGGGATGCTACCCCGCCGGAGATCGTTGAACCTGCCGTCGACGAGTTTGCAAAGTTCATCTTGAACCCACAGTCTGGTCCAGCGGTTCGTGCTGCGATTCAGCAGGTAGCCACGCAAACGTGGCGCGCTCGTGGGGGCCAACAGTGACCAATGGGACAGTTCGGGACCGCAGTGTAGGCTCAGGTCTTTTCCGCACCGGGGTGCAGCAGCAGGCGACGGGCTCCGCACGTGTGAACGCAACCAGCATCACGATCCGGCGGTCCCGAGTACAACGGTATTCCGCTACGCTCCGACGGCAGCTCGCATCATACCTGTTCATTGCCCCAGCTCTGCTGTTCGTCGCAATCTTTCTACTTTATCCGATTGTGTTTACATCCTACCTGAGTCTCTTTCGATGGGATGGACTGCACACTCCCCAATTCGTGGGATTTGCAAACTATATGCAATTGCTGACCGACCCTGCTTTTCGAACATCGTTCCAAAACAGTCTTCTCTGGGTGGTTGGCACGCTGCTCTTTCCTGTGGGTATTGGACTCACCTTGGCCGTTGTCCTGTCGCGGCTTCGCTTAGAACGTGGGCTCAAGCTCCTCTTCTACCTGCCTTATGCTCTCTCGCCCACGAGCACAGCAGTCCTTTGGGGCTTTTTGCTTGATCAACAGGGAGCCCTGAATGTCGTCTTGCGTGCTCTTGGACTTGAGGCTCTCACTCGTTCCTGGTTGATTTCCCCACCTTGGCATACTGCTCTCATGATTGCAGCGTACACATGGCTCACAGCTGGCACGAATATGGTTCTTTTTTTAGTCGGACTTCGAACCATTCCCCCCGAGACTGTCGAAGCAGCACGCCTCGATGGGGCAACCCCCTGGCAGGAATTTTGGCGTATTGTCTTTCCACAGCTTCGCCCGATTACCCTCGTGGTCGTCACCATCGCCCTAGCTAACAGTTTTATGGTCTTCGATCTCATCTGGGTTCTTACTCAAGGAGGGCCTTTCCGCTCGTCCGAGACGCTCGCAGTCATGATGTATCGTGAGTCCTTCGTACTCTTCCGGCTTGGTTACGGCGCAGCCATTGCCACTCTTCTCTCAGTTATTGTCCTCTTGCTGTCCACGCTCTATATCCGTTCGATGCTGCGGAAGGAACAGTATTGATGCTGCTCAGCTCCCTCTTAGAGAACTGCCAGATTGGAGTCTCATATGCGTTTTCTTAGCCGCTTCTTTCTACCGATCGGTGTAGGTCTCCTTGGTTTGACTTGGCTTGCACCATTTGCCATTGCTCTGCTCATGACGCTCAAGAGTCAGCGAGAAGCATTGACCCGTCCCTTTTGGACATTTCCCTCCACAATCGCCCTCTTCGAGAATTTACGCTTCGCCTGGGAGATCGGGAAGCTCCAGTTCGGATTTCGGAACAGTCTTCTCTACGCAACCGCTGGTGCCGCCGCAGCAATTATCATTGCTTCTGCAGCTGCCTTCGCCCTTGCGATCCTTCGTCCACGGGCTTCGTTTCTCATCTTCATGGTGATCTTCTCAGGTACTCTTTTCCCCTTCCAGATGCATATCATCCCACTCTTTCGTATGTACCAAGATTTTGGCCTCTACGACACACGGTGGGGGCTTCTGCTTTTCTACATGACTATCTCGATACCCTTCTGTACCTTCGTCTTGCGCAACTATTTCACGACTATTCCTCGAGAAATTGGCGAAGCGGCTCGTTTGGATGGCCTTTCGGACTTTGGTGTTTACCTTCGTATCTATCTCCCACTCTCCCTCGCACCGATCACTACCCTGTTTGTCTTTGAGTTCACTTGGATATGGAATGATCTCCTCTTCGGCATCACACTCGCGAAATCTCCAGAAGTTCGACCAATCATGGCCGGACTGGCAAGTCTTCGTGGAGTCCACTCAGCAAGCAATCCACCCGGCATCCTGGCTGGAGCACTACTTGCTTCGGCCCCGACTATTCTTGTCTTCCTTGGACTTCAGCGCTATTTCATCCGCGGCCTCGTGCTCTCAACTCGCGGGTAGGCGTGGGAACCAGTGTCCCGTGCCGCCCCTACGCAACCAGACAAACCTAAGACACTTCACCGCCGAGTACGACACTCGGGCCATCGCTCTATTCCCTTGCCTGTGCATACTGCAGGATAATCCCTAGCCGACCTCCCCACGACCCACTGCGCCCCCTTCACATCCCCGCATGTTCCGGCAACAGCCAGTACATACCCCACCACTCTCTTCTTTCCTAGGGCTCTGCTATGATCCGAGGAGAATCCGGTCATTAAGGTAAGCCACCGCATCCGCCGTTACTCCATCCATGCTGTTGCCTGGGGGAGTCAGCTTCTGAAAGTCTTGCTAAGACATATTCGGGATTGCCTTGATTCTCGAGTCCGAGGGTTAACCCCCGAACCGCCATCTCGGGTTGGAGCCTATACTGACTGTCTGAAGGGTTGCTCCCGATAGGACGTCTTCTCTTCCGTGGGTGCGTTGCAGCCTATACTTGCTGTTTGAAAGGAGCGGGAAATGGGTCTCGGACGATATCGGCGCTCTCGGAACTGGGGATGCCGTGCTTACCAATACCGTGTACAGGACTTGGATCTCATCGTCCTCGAGAACCAACTCCTGCGGATTGGCATCTTAGCCGGACGCGGGGCAGACATCGTTGAATTCCTGTACAAGCCATGCGATCTGGATTTCGTTTGGCTTCATCCCCAGGGGATCCGTAATCCGGCAACCTATCTCTCGACAAGCCCTGACACTCTCGCGACCTTCCTCGATGCCTATCCCGGCGGTTGGCAGGAGATACTACCGAATGGTGGGGCTCCTTGCTCAGTGCTGGGAGCACAGTTTGGTCTTCACGGAGAGGTTGCACAACTTCCATGGGACTACGATCTGGTAGAGGACTCAGAAAAGGCTATAACACTACGACTTGATGTTGAAACACAAAAGTTTCCTCTCCGCCTTAGCAAATATCTACACTTGGCTAATAATCATGCTGTTCTAGAAATTTCGGAACTGCTTACGAACCAGTCACCCGCTGATATTCCGGTTATGTGGGGGCATCATCTCGCCTTCGGTAAACCTGCCATCGGGGAAGGGTCCCGTATCATCCTTCCCAACAGTGTGACTGTCATCCCGCACCCACAACCAATCTCCCGCTCAGGGCGCCGTCTTCGCGGCGACCTGACAGGAACATGGCCCATCGTCGAGTCAGCTGATAGAGGACATGTCGATCTTCAGCAGTTACCACCCGCAGGAACGCCGAGTGAACTCGTCTATTTGACGAACTTCCGATCTGGTTGGTACGAGATTACCACCCCTGATCAGCAGCTCGCCCTCCGCGTTGAGTGGGATGCACGACGATTTCCGTATCTCTGGTTTTGGCAGGAGTTTGGTGCCTCCAAGGACTATCCGTGGTTTGGGCGTATTTACGTCGTCGGGTTGGAGCCGTTCTCCAGTTACCCAGATGACGGCCTTGCGAGCGCAATTGCGAACGGCTCCGCTCTCTGGCTGCGACCCTACCAGAGTTACGAACTTACCCTTCGGCTTGAGGTGCGTCAGCTGGCCTCGTCGTAGTGCCCCTAGCACCCTAGAACAAGCAATTCGGCGTAATCTCGTACGTTTGGCAATGAGATCACCGATCTCGAGGCTCTCCCGCGATACCTCGTCTTAGCAGAGTTTCTCTGCGAGCCAGAACCGATTCCACACGACGCCTCATCGGCAGAGCTGACCTGCCAGAGTGTGGCACTGGGGCGTCTTTAGTACCTTAATCTCGGCTCGTGATCACACGCTTCAGGACATACCAGAACCGTAGTACAGCGACATGAGAGACACACTCCTTAATTCCGCTGCATTTTCTGCGGTAGCTCCACCTCGAAATCTCACACAAGTACAACCATGTATCACAACCAGTTGCAGCACTCGACATCGATTCAACAGCTCGGAGAGCAATCGGCTGCAGCTAGCAAGCGATTACTTTGACAGCGTGAAGTCAGCCACACCTCGCGGGAAAAGACACTTGCTAGCACAGGAGCCTGTTACCGCTCACATTCGAGCGCAGACAGGATCTTTAGTTCACCTGCAGCAAGATCATGAAGACGAGACCCAGTATTGCGTGCCGACACCACCAACGCAGCGAGTGGAAACAGCTCCTCTCCGAGCAAGTCATAAACCGAAACCTGTAGATGGGCCACATCAATACTTCGTGCCATAGGATGGCGCTCTTGGCACAGCAGTCACAAGGAGTTATGGGAATAATCATTGCCCGCTACCCTAAGAACACCTATGCAGCAACCTGCCCAAGCACGCTGCGAAAACGATACAATCCCGCGCGTGACGCACACAGGCTTGCTCCGGGCACACAACGGTGAAAACCCTCCGCACGGTCAGGCGACAAGCGTTTCGCTCGCCCGCTGGCGCGCTATCAGCGCGGGGTGAAAACCCCGACAAGGCTAGGGGACAAGCGCCACACGGCTCTCCACATCGCCCCGACGCAGCCGTTCCATCCATTCCTCGATCTGGTCGAGTGGATGGGTCTCAACACGCGGCCGGAGAATTCCTCGCGCGATCAGGTCGAGTACAATCGCGAGCTCTTGTCGGGTTCCCCAAAACGAACCCAGGACAGCGATCTCATCGGCCACAATGCGGAGCCCAAGCAGCGATCCTGCGACGCTGCCAAGGCCGACGAGAACGACGCGCCCGCCACGGGCCACCAGGTTTTGCGCAAGGAGCTTTGTCTCGTCATTGCCAACACAAT
>DAOTWO010000378.1:0-1682 GCA_034435855.1 Thermomicrobium sp.
ACGTGGCTCCGGGTCATTCTGAGAACACCGATTCGAGTGTCGCGAAGACGAGCAGGTTGTGACTGTACTGTTGTTTGCGGGCATCCCACCAACCGTCACAGGTGATAAGCACGAGTTCCGCACGAAGGGGGGGTGTGGCGACCACGCTTGCAAGGTGGGATGTTTCCATGCGTTGTTGACTTGTGACACGGTACAGGTACAGTGTCCCACGCTCTGTCGCAACAATGATCTCATCACCAGGGCGCAGGCGGGAGAGGTGAGCAAAGACTCCCGGTTCTCCGGTACGACTGTCAAGATGTCCAGCGAAAAGCATCCGACCGACCTCCCCAGGGTAGCCGCTTGCGAGATACCAGAAGACGATCGTGGAATCGTCCGTGAGGGCAAGGCTTCCATCGGGGGCAAGATCAACGGGAACGACGGGAGCTCGAAGGGCGATCGCTGGGATCACCAGACTGGCCGGTCGGTCGAATACCGGCGGGACAAACGCAGAAGCCGGGAAGCCGGCTGGGAATTGCCCTTGACCCACGTGCGTTCGGGAAGCGGTCGGATGCAACCGGTCTGGCTCGGAATCCGGTGAAGTGGCCGGGAAGGCCTCCGTGAGACGGGGCACGGCGTCCGATGGTGTACCCTGCTGATCCCAATGGGGTGAGGGGAATGAACGATTGATGGCGGCCCAGTCCGGATCCGAGAGGACTTTGGGTGCTCGTGAGTGGGCAGCGGTAAGGTAGCCGACAAAGAGTGTGGCCGCAACACACAGGTTGAGTAAGGCTATGGCACGCCGAGGCATAGGGACGACCCTTCAGCTCGACCGGTATCCATTGATTGGGGAGACTCGGCACGGTGGGGTTGAAACGACCCACCGTGCCGAGGGTCCGGGGAGGGGGTTAACGATGGCGACGACGCAGGAAGGCCGGTCGAGGAGCTACGCTGATCGTGCTGACGGCGATCAGGGCGAGAATGGCCAGGACAAGTTGCCAGGGCAGGGTCACCTGCTGCGGCACAGCTCCGAGACCAGTGCCGACCTGAGCAGGTGGTGCACCAAGCCCGGTGATCACCTGAGTCACCAGCCGGAAGCTGTTCCCCTCGAGCGAGCCGATGGCGTACACGATTGTCGCGGCTCCAGCGGCAACTGGTAGGTCAACGGGCCCAAAGACAACGGTCGCTTGACCTGCTGGTGTCAGGTCGACTGCGTAGGTTGCAGCATCGACATCAGCTTTCGCCTCATTCGGGTTAGCGAGGTTGGCAAAGAGGACTGTCCCACCTGCCCGAACGTCGACTGCTGGTGCCTGGGCAGTGTGGCGGACAATCAGGCGTCCCTTCCCGCTCGGAACAGGTGAGGTGTCATTTACGAAGAGGCTCAGCTGCGGCTGGCCATTAGCACTCAGGTGCGCCACTGCCGAAGCGTTTTGCCCTGCGCTCAAGGTCGCTTCGGCTTGGAGGACTGGCGCACTTGTGGGATCTGCCCCGGCAGGCCGAATCTCAAGCTTGTACGTGCCTGGAGCAAGTGGCAAGGGCTGGGTCACGGTACCAAAGGTGAAATCGGAAAGCACCTTATTTCCATTTGCATACACGTCGACCACGAGATCGGGGACTCCGTGGACAACGGTCAACGCTGCTTCGTGAGCCTGGGCAGAGGCGAGTGCTGGCCAGAGCGCCAACGTGAGTACGAGGAGAGCGCGGCC
>DAOTWO010000379.1:0-5188 GCA_034435855.1 Thermomicrobium sp.
AAGCGTTTGGCACAGGACCTTGGCCTTCTGCTGATGGGCCCTGACTGTGGCACGGCCTTTATTGGTGGTCTCGGCCTTGGCTTTATGAACGCCGTACGCCGTGGACCCATTGGGATCGTCGCTGCGGCTGGTACTGGACTGCAGCAAGTCGCCAGCCTTGTCGACTGGTTTGGTAGCGGCGTCAGTCACGGTATCGGCACCGGCGGGCGAGACCTTGACGAGCACGTTGGTGGAGTGACGATGCTCGCTGGTATCGACGCACTGGCAGCTGATCCAGCAACCGAAGTACTTGTCCTCGTGTCTAAACCCCCCGCTCCACAGGTCGCCCAACGCGTCCTACAGCACGCCGCACACTGCGGGAAGCCGGTGGTCGTCTGCTTCATCGGGCAGCCACCCGAACCGATCGAGAACGTCCGGCTGGCTGGGAATCTCACCGAAGCCGCGCGGCTCGCAGTGCACCTTGCGACTGGGCGTCCGCTGGACGAGTTGGAGCTCCCTGGCCGCAACGAACTCGCTGCTCGCCTGGCAGCCCAGCGTGCGGCACTCGGGCCAGGGCAGCGGTTTCTCCGCGGTCTTTACAGCGGCGGTACGCTCTGCGACGAGGCGATGCAGATCCTGGCACCCCGCATTGGTGATATCCGCTCCAACGTGCCGCTCCGTGCGGATCTCCGACTCACTGATCTACATCGAAGCCAGGATCACACCTTTGTCGATCTTGGATCGGACGAGTTCACGGTCGGGCGCCCACATCCCATGATTGATCAAACCATCCGGATAGAGCGCTTGTTCCGTGAGGCAGCTGATCCCACCGTGGCAGGGATCGTTCTCGACGTTGTACTGGGCTACGGAGCTGCTGCTGATCCAGCAGCAGACCTCGCTCCAGCTATTCAGGAAGCACGGCGCAGTGCAGAACGCGAAGGACGAACGCTCCCCGTTATCGTCGCGCTCGTGGGGACACGCAGCGATCCCCAGGACTATGAGCGTCAACGCCGGGCTCTCGAAGCAGCTGGCGCGATCGTCGTCCCCAGCAATGCCTGGGCTGCGGAGCTCGCCGCGCAACTCGTTGCGTAAACACAGGGGAGGAAAAGCAAGATGAGCGAGAAGATCCGCGAGTTACTGCAAAACACCCCGGAGGTCGTGAACGTCGGCTTGGAGCTTTTCGCCCGCGCTATGCGCGACCAAGGTGGCCATGTGCACCCGGTAGAATGGAAGCCTCCGCTCGTCGAACCGAATCAGCAGGCGCTCCCATTGTTTAACGATCCAACCATTGCTGCCGCAAACCAGGAGGCGGTGACGCGCATGATGCGCGCCCAGCCAGTCGTCATCGGGGTGGCTCAGGCGCGGGACGTCATTCCTGGAATGAGTGATCGGACGTTCCTACACGCCGGACCACCTATCGACTGGCAGCATGCCTCTGGCCCGCTGCGCGGCGCACTCATCGGTGCCATGCTCTTCGAAGGATTCGCCAGTACTCCTGAAGAGGCAGTCCGCAAGCTCGAGTCAGGCTTCGTAGAGCTCGCACCGAACCATGAGCACAGCGCGGTCGGCCCGATGGCCGGTGTGATCTCGCCGTCAATGCCGGTCTACATCGCGGTCAACGCCGCTGGCGAGAACCGCGCCTACACCAACTTCAATGAAGGCATCGGGAAAGTGATGCGGATGGGCGCCTACGCCCCCGAGGTAATTGACCGACTGCGTTGGATTAGCCATGTCCTGGCGCCTCTGATCGGCCAGGCCTTGCAGCGTAGCGGTGGTATCGATCTCCGCAACATCATCGCTCAGGCTCTACAGATGGGAGATGAGTGCCACAACCGCAACAAGGCCGCCACCTCGCTGTTCTATCGTGAAATTGCTCCCCATCTCGTCGAGTGCGATGCTCCAGCCAGTGATATCGCTGCTGTGCTTCGCTTCATTCACTCCAACGATCACTTTTTTGTGAATCTTGCAATGGTCGCCGCCAAGGTGATGGCCGATGCAGCACACGGCATACCGGGCAGCTCGCTCGTCACCACCCTCTCGCGAAACGGCACGGAGTTCGGCATCCGCATCTCCGGCTTGGGTGATCGCTGGTTTACCGGTCCGGCGAATGTCCCGCGCGGACTCTACTTCCCCGGATTCGGCCCAGACGACGCAAATCCCGACATCGGCGATAGTGCGATTACCGAGACCGCTGGCTTTGGTGGTTTCGCGCTGGCCGGCGCTCCAGCCATCGTCCAATTTATCGGTGGAACACCAGCTGACGCAGTGCGAGCCACGCTCGAGATGTACGAGATCACTGTCGCCGAGCACGAGGTTTTCCGCATCCCTGCGCTTGACTTCCGCGGCACTCCTGTAGGAATCGATCTGCGTGCGGTCATCCGCAGCGGCATTCTTCCGGTAATCGATACTGGCATCGCACATCGCGAGCCGGGTATCGGCCAAGTTGGTGCTGGGATTGTACGGCCACCGGTTCGCTGCTTCACGGAAGCCTACCGCACATTTGAACAACAGTACCTCGTCCAGCGCGGTGCCGTACCGACATCTCAGACGAGGAGGACGGTATGAGACGTGTTGTCGTCGCGCTCGGCGGGAACGCCATCATCCAGGCGGGTCAGCGCGGCACGGCCGAAGAGCAACAAGCGAACGTTGATCTCACGTGTCGCCAGCTTGCCGAGTTGGTTCTCGCGGGATACGAACTGATCATCACGCACGGCAACGGACCGCAAGTTGGCAATCTGCTCGTCAAAAATGAACTCGCTCGAGATGTGGTCCCGCCGGTTCCGTTGCACTGGTGTGTCGCGCAGACCCAGGCGACGATCGGCTTCATGATCCAACAAGCGCTCGGGGCCGAGCTTCGACAGCGTGGAGTCGAACGAGTCGTGGCCACGCTCGTGACCCGGACCGAAGTGAGTCCAGACGACCCTGCCTGGCAGGAGCCGACGAAGCCGATCGGCCTTTACTACCCTGAGGAACGAGCGCGAGAGATCATGGCTGCTACTGGGCAGGTGTGGAAGCCCCAGGGAACGCGGGGCTGGCGGCGCGTCGTTCCTTCTCCTGACCCGATTGCCATCGTCGATCGACCAGCGATCGAACTCTTGATTGCGGCCGGCGCGATTGTTGTCGCTTGCGGCGGCGGGGGTATTCCCGTCGTTCGACGGCCCGACGGGCGCTACGATGGTGTCGAGGCCGTTATTGACAAAGATCTCGCTGCTGCACTGCTCGCTCATGAACTCGGAGCAGACGCGCTTCTCATTCTTACTGACGTCCCCCACGTCATGCTGAACTACGGCACGCCAAACGCGAGCCCGCTTGAGCAGGTCACCGTCAGTGAACTTCGGCGCTACCAAGCCGAGGGGCACTTTGCTTCCGGCTCCATGGGACCGAAAGTCGAAGCGGCAATCCGTTTCGTCAGTCGTGGTGCCAGTCGTCGCGCAATCATTGCCGCGCTTGATCATGCTCGGGATGCCCTGGAGGGCCGCTGCGGGACGCACGTTCTCCCGGACGCATGATCACATGGAGCACCGGTTGCCCTGCCCTCAGATCGGTCGGACCGCTCTGGGTACCGATTGGCTAGGGCGCTAGGACACTCTTGGGCTAGTCCTTCTGTTCTCTTGTACGTCATCCTGAGAGACCGAACACTCTGGGCAGGGGGTGATCGCTTGGAACCCACACGCACACCCATCCTGCGCTCGCTTCAGCCACCGGAACGCCTCAACACGACTGATTCGGCAAAGCGTCCCCGCACTCAGCGGACGGTCTCTTGCTGGTCCGACTTGCAGAGCATTCGTGCTCTGCTTGCCCTCGTGGCGATCGCCGTTGCTATCACTACGCTGAACTTCTCCTGGTACGCTGGTTCCGACGCCATTACCAACCCCGTGCTCCTAGGCACCTACGAACTGGTCACAGATCTGGCCACTGATGGACGACTTGTCGCTCTTATCATCGACGAGGGAGACCGCTCGACGCTGCGAGTTCGCTCCCTTCTGGACGGACAAGAGATCACACTTGCCACTACGGATGGAGAGCTGCACCAGGTGGCTCTCGCACCCGATCTCGTCGTCTGGCAAGAACGCCCATGCCCGAATTGCCCCGGCCGCGTGGTGGCATATCGAATTTCGACAGGTAAACAGGTTCTTCTGGCCAATTCTGCCGACGAGCAATTCCCGCGCGCCTGGGGACACTGGGTCGCTTGGAATTCACGCAAGAGCAATGATCGACTTTTCGTCGCCAACGTGGCGACTCCCCCGATGGATGTCAGCGTCACTTACCTCGCACCACCCGGCCATCGCCTGAGTGATCTCCAGCTTTCCGCCGGGCGACTCGTCTGGCGGGAAACTTCTGAGGATGGCCACTGGGTCATACGAATGCAGCATGTCGCGGGATCTGATTCCCCCAGAACCCTGCTAGAGGGAACAGGCGAACCGCCAGTACTCCACATCACCGAGGGGAGATTGCTCATCATCGACGACGCATTGCGAGTGGCCGCTCTTGATCAATCCACTGGAGATTTGACGATCGGCACATCCCCGTCGAGTCGCGAGCTCGTTACGTCTGACGACCGGTATACGTTCTGGGTTGGGCCTTCTCCATCAGAGGTGGGAATCGACGCAGTAATCGGCTTCGATCTCGTAACAGCCAGTCGTTTCGTCGCGCTCCCAAATGCCAGCGGAATTGTCAGGCTCGCCTCTGGCGGTGGCTGGCTCCTCTGGCTACAACGCACCGCAGAAGATCGTGTGACACTGTGGGGGGCACCGATTTCGGATCTCTTACCTACTGCGCGGCGTGCGGCGCCGGAAGCTGAAGATCCACGCTGGCGCTATTTCCCTGAGACAGGCCACTACCTCGCCAATGGCTTCCGTACATTTTGGGAACGTTTCGGTGGGATCGAGTCGTTCGGCTATCCTCTCTCTGAAGAGTTCGAGGAATTCGATCCAACATCGGGACACTTCCGTACTGTCCAATATTTCGAGCGTGCGCGCTTCTCCTGGCAACCGGGTTCTCCTGCTGCAATTGACGGAGTCGTTTTGGATCGTATTGGTGTCGAACTCGCTGAAGTGACCGATCTTCTCTCCTCTCGAGCATTCCGCCCGGTTTCAGGAACGCTGGACGGCATGACAGGTGGCAACTGCCGCTACTTTGAGGAGACTGCACACCGGATCTGTGACGCCTTCCTCGATTTTTGGCTCCGTCACGGGTTTAGCACGAGCGT
>DAOTWO010000380.1:0-2137 GCA_034435855.1 Thermomicrobium sp.
TACCGGAGTTCGTCGCGCTTTTCGCCATCAGCGGAACCCTGCTTTCCGTACTCATCAACTGGATCGTCCTGCGAGCGGCCTTCCGCCCCATCGACGTCCTGGAGCAGACGGCTGACGAGGTGCGTCGCGGCAACTTTCACGTTCGCGCTCCGTCTGTCCCGCTGAGCGACCCGGATCTTGACAACCTTACGGCTACTTTCAATGCGATGCTTGATACCCTGGTGGGATACCAGGAGCGACTCCGGGAACTGTCGCAGCGCGTTTTGACCGCGCAGGAAGAAGAGCGACGCAGGATCGCACGCGAGCTCCACGACGATCCAGCGCAGAGCCTGACAGTGCTCTTGGTGCTGCTCAAGATGCTCCAAGATCGGCAGCAACCAACCGACGACACGCTCCTTCGGGAACTCATCGACCTCACAAGTGCAACTCTCGAATCGATTCGGACCATCGCACAGGAACTGCGCCCACCGGTCTTGGACGATCTCGGCCTTGCAGCAGCCCTCGAAGGGCTGGCAGCCCAGTATCGGCAACGCTTCGGACTCACCGTGCAGGTACAGGTGCGCGGGCAACGACAGCGGCTCGCCCCCGACGTGGAACTTGCGCTCTATCGGATTGCCCAAGAGGCTCTCACGAACGTGGCCAAGCACGCGAACGCCACGCGAGCGACGATCGAACTCGCTTTTGGGGAGGAGACGGTGACACTACGGATCGAGGACGACGGTCATGGTTTTGAGCCACGTGAAGCGCTCGGCCGCGGGCTTGGCCTCTTCGGCATGCGTGAACGAGCCCAACTTGTCCACGGGACATTCGAGCTTCGTGCCGCACCAGGAAAAGGGACTCGAATTGAAGTTCGTGTACCACTGGAACCGGTCGCGACACTCTTGCAGAGCGGAAAGGAGAGACGATGACCTCGGAGCCGATCCGCGTGCTCTTGGCCGACGATCATCCGATTGTCCGCGTCGGCCTTCGGACACTGCTTGAAGCAGAACCAGATATCCACGTGGTCGGAGAAGCTGGCACGGCTGATGAGGCAGTGGAGTTGGCACGCGAACTCCAACCCGATGTTGCTGTGTTGGACATCAGCATGCCAGGAAACGGGCTCGAAGCACTGCGACGGATTGCGGCACTGGGTCTTCCAACGCGCATCCTCATCCTGACTGTGCATGCCGAGGAGCGCTATCTTCTGCCGGTACTTCAGGCAGGTGGCTCAGGCTACGTGCGCAAGTCAAGCCTCCATACCGACCTGGTCGAGGCGATCCGGACCGTTGCGCGTGGTGAAGTCTTTATCGACCAGGCCGCAGCTCGGACGTTGCTGCAGGGATATCTCGATCGGGCACGCACTGGCGAGGTACAGGATCCGGCGCAGCTCCTCTCGGAACGAGAGCGGGAGGTGTTGCGGCTCACCGCCGCCGGCTATACGGCGCAAGAAATTGCCGACCAGTTGTTCCTCTCACCCAAAACGGTGGAGACGTACCGGCATCGAGTCATGCAGAAGCTCGGCTTCTCGCGCCGATCGGAACTCGTCCGCTTTGCGTTGCGCATCGGCCTCCTTGACCCGCAGGCTGAGTGAGCCAAGCTGGCACAGCACTGTTTCTTCAAGACGAGCAGGACAATCTCCCGCGTTCGTACGCTGGCACTCTTGCACCGCATGGCAAGCCCTGCTACACTGTCCCCAGGCTGTACGTACAGTCACAGCGTAGCCAACGAACGAAGACGAGAGTCGCACATTTGACCGGAAGACACATCTGGACAGGGACGGTCGGTGCGACTACACTAGAGCTTGGGCTGGTCGGCCGGATCAGACGCAAGATGTAGTGGTGATGCGTCTCGCTTCGACCGCTGGCGACGACTCTAGACTCCGGCTCGACGTGCGGAAGGGATTGTGGGGGGCCGATCATGGCGGAGCAAGAGCGTGAGACGAGACGCGGACTACACATCCCGCGTTTCTACACCAAGCCGGAACAAGATCCATACGAGACAGTTCGCTGGACTCGGCGGACTTCACGCATCACCAATCCCGACGGCACAGTCATCTTCGAGATGACCGATGCCGAGGTGCCAGAGCACTGGTCGCAGGTTGCCACCGACATCGTCGTTTCGAAGTACTTCCGTAAGGCGGGAGTTCCACAGTACGACG
>DAOTWO010000381.1:0-2136 GCA_034435855.1 Thermomicrobium sp.
TACCGGAGTTCGTCGCGCTTTTCGCCATCAGCGGAACCCTGCTTTCCGTACTCATCAACTGGATCGTCCTGCGAGCGGCCTTCCGCCCCATCGACGTCCTGGAGCAGACCGCTGACGAGGTGCGTCGCGGCAACTTTCACGTTCGCGCTCCGTCTGTCCCGCTGAGCGATCCGGACCTTGACAACCTTACGGCTACTTTCAATGCGATGCTGGATACGCTGGTGGGATACCAGGAACGACTACGGGAACTGTCGCAGCGCGTTTTGACCGCGCAGGAAGAAGAGCGACGCAGGATCGCACGCGAGCTCCACGACGATCCAGCGCAGAGCCTGACAGTGCTCCTGGTGCTGCTCAAGATGCTCCAAGATCGGCAGCAACCGACCGACGGAGCGCTCCTTGGGGAGCTCATCGACCTGACAAGTGCAACCCTCGAATCGATCCGGGCTATCGCTCAGGAGCTTCGCCCACCGGTCTTGGACGATCTCGGCCTTGCAGCAGCCCTCGAAGGGCTGGCAGCCCAGTATCGGCAACGCTTTGGCCTTGCTGTACAGGTACAAGTGCGCGGGCAACGACAGCGGCTCGCCCCCGACGTGGAACTTGCACTCTATCGCATTGCCCAGGAGGCACTCACGAACGTCGCCAAGCACGCGAGCGCCACGCGAGCGACGATGGAACTCGCTTTTGGGGAGGAGGCGGTGACACTCCGGATCGAAGATGACGGTCATGGTTTTGAGCCACGTGAAGCGCTCGGCCGCGGGCTTGGCCTTTTCGGCATGCGTGAACGAGCCCAACTCGTTCACGGGACATTCGAGCTTCGTGCCGCACCAGGAAAAGGGACGCGCATCGACGTTCGTGTACCCCTGGAACCGGTCGCGACACTTTTGGAGAGCGGGAAGGAGAGACGATGACCTCGGAGCCGATCCGCGTGCTCTTGGCCGACGATCATCCGATTGTCCGCGTCGGCCTTCGGACACTGCTTGAGGCAGAACCAGATATCCACGTGGTCGGAGAAGCGGGCACGGCTGATGAGGCAGTGGAGTTGGCACGCGAACTCCAACCCGATGTCGCTGTGTTAGACATCAGCATGCCAGGAAACGGGCTCGAAGCACTGCGACGGATTGCAGCACTGGGCCTTCCAACGCGCATCCTTATCCTGACCGTGCATGCCGAGGAGCGCTATCTCCTGCCGGTACTCCAGGCAGGTGGCTCAGGCTACGTGCGCAAGTCAAGCCTCCATACCGACCTGGTCGAGGCGATCCGGACCGTTGCGCGTGGTGAAGTCTTTATCGACCAGGCTACGGCTCGGACATTGCTCCAGGGCTACCTCGATCGGGCACGCACTGGCGAGGTGCAGGATCCGGCGCAGCTCCTCTCGGAACGAGAGCGGGAGGTGTTACGGCTCACCGCTGCCGGCTATACCGCCCAGGAAATTGCTGACCAGTTGTTCCTCTCGCCCAAAACGGTGGAGACGTACCGGCATCGAGTCATGCAGAAGCTCGGGTTCTCGCGTCGATCTGAGCTTGTCCGCTTTGCGTTGCGCATCGGCCTCCTTGACCCGCAGGCTGAGTGAGACACGCTGGCACAGCGCTATTTCTCCAAGACAAGTCGGGGAATCTCCCGCGTTCGTACGCTGGCACTCTTGCACCGCATGGCAAGCCCTGCTACACTGTCCCCAGGCTGTACGTACAGTCTGGGTGTCGTGAGGAACCGAAGACGAGAGTCGCACATTTGACCGGAAGACACATCTGGACAGGGGCGGTCGGTGCGGCTACACTAGAGCTTGGGCTGGTCGGCCGGATCAGACGCAACATGTAGTGGTGATGCGTCTCGCTTCGACGGCTGGCGACAACTCTGGAGTCCGACTCGACGTGCGGAAGGGATTGTAGGGGCCGATCATGGTGGAGCAAGAGCGGCAGACGAGACGCGGACTGCAGATCTCGCGTTTCTACACCAAACCGGGACAAGATCCGTACGAGACAGTCCGTTGGACGCGGCGGACGTCACGTATCACCAATCCTGACGGCACTGTCATCTTCGAGATGACCGATGCCGAGGTGCCAGAGCACTGGTCGCAGGTTGCCACCGACATCGTCGTTTCGAAGTACTTCCGTAAGGCGGGAGTTCCACAGTACGACG
>DAOTWO010000382.1:0-7990 GCA_034435855.1 Thermomicrobium sp.
AGTGGGACGAAGCGACGCGCCAGGCCTATGCCACCCTCATCGGCAATGAAAACTTCGAGGAGCGTATTCCGCTCGACGCTGACTGGATCGACCGGAACGTCTTGGAGTACGTCCGTGATCTTGCCCGGCGTCGTCAGGGGTGAACAGGCAGCACGTACAGAAGCTGGATTGATCATCATTTGGATGATGTCGGAATCGTTGGGGAACTGTTCTCGTTAAAACCTCTTGCAATCACTTGCTTGTGCGTGCCTTAACTGGCGCACGAGAGATGGCTGTCTTCAAGCTGCCGCATGGATCCCCCGCTCTTGCATGGGAACGCCTCCATTGTCTAGGGGCGTATTGTGCACACCAACGATCGTTGTTGGATCCTTTTGCATAACCGATAGCTGCTGTAAGGCCTCCGACGATCACCATCCTGGCGGGGCGCAGTCGGTTCCGGTGGGTGGCAATGAGCGCTCCCATGTTCTGACCAGTACGGAGCAGCTGTGTGGGAGCCACTCCCTTGGACGAAGGTGAGAGTGTTCGCGCGGTGGTCGTATCATCAGCTTGACGGTGGGCCGCGCTAATCTGGAGCAGGACGATGTCGCAAGTAGTGCACGAAGTTCACGAACAACCCGAAGTCCTCTCACGTCTCCTCACGGCCGGGCGTCCGCTTGTCGAGCAAGCGGCTGTCCGGATTCGCGCCGCTGCGCCCCGCTTTGTCGTCATTGCCGCGCGCGGAAGCTCCGATAACGCCGCCCGCTATGCCCAATACCTCCTTGGCGCACACAACCAACTCACTGTTGCGCTTGCGACCCCCTCTCTCTTCACCTTCTACCATCGCCCGCCAGCACTTGCCGGTAGTTTGGTCGTCGGCATCAGCCAGAGTGGTCATTCCCCCGATATCGTCGCAGTCGTCACCGAGGGGCGTCGCCAAGGCGCACTGACCCTTGCCATCACCAACGATCCGACTTCACCCCTTGCCCGCGCTGCGGAGCTCGTGCTTCCCCTCCTCGCTGGCGAGGAGCGCGCGGTTGCCGCCACCAAGACGTATACTGCTCAGCTCTTCGTCCTCGCCATGCTCAGTGCGGCACTCAGCGATGATTCAACCTCCTGGGACGATCTCGCCCTGCTTCCTGATCGCGTTGCCCAAACGTTGGTGCTCAACCGCGACCTTCCGGAGCAGATGACGCCCCTCGTCTCTGTTCGTCACCTTGCCGTCATCGGTCGTGGATTTAACTATGCCACCGCTTTCGAGGTCGCGCTCAAACTCAAGGAAACCTCTCTGCTCGTCGCAGAACCGTACTCCTCGGCCGACTTCCGCCACGGTCCCATCGCACTCGTCGAGCCAGGCTTCCCAGTCGTTGTCGTCGCTCCCTCCGGGGCTGTCTTCCCCGACGTCGCTGCCCTTGTCGAGGAGCTCCAGGCCCGCCGCGCCATGCTTGCTGTCATCACTGACGATCCTGGCCTCTCAGGTGTCGCGGATATCGCTCTCCCTCTCCCAGCGGGGGTGCCAGAGTGGCTCTCCCCGATTGTCGCAGTCGTCCCTGGCCAGCTCCTCGCGGTCTCCCTCGCCCAAGCCCGCGGACTCGACCCCGATGCCCCACGTGGTCTCCGCAAGGTCACCCGGACGCTCTAAGGGGAGGGGGCCATGCATCTCACACTCGTTGGAGGAGAGCTCATTGACGGTGGGGTCCGGCGAACCGGTGAACGGGTCGTGCTTGCAGGCGGGCGCATCGTCGCCGTGGGACCGGACGTGCCGTTTTGTGGCGTCGTTGTCGATGTCTCTGATCTGCTCATCCTCCCCGGCTTTCTTGATCTCCATACCCATGGTGGAGGTGGCTTTGCGCTGCACACCACCGAGCCCGAAGAGATTCTCGCCTACGCTCGCTGGGTTACCCGTACCGGCACCACTGCATTCCTCGTCAACGTCGTTGGTGTGCCAGACGATCTCCCCGAGCGCCAGCTAACGGCCGCTGCATTGGCAATCACCCACCCGGATTGCTCTGGCGCTGAGCCACTGGGCATCTATCTCGAGGGGCCATTTCTGAATCCGGCCCGTCGCGGTGCACACCACGCTTCTTGGCTTCGCAGTCCCGATCTTTCGCTCGCTGAACGTCTGCTCGCCGCAGCGCGCGGCCACCTTCGGGTCGTGACGCTCGCACCCGAACTCCCTGGTGCCCTCGACATTCTCGACCGCTTCATCGCTGCTGGCGTACTCGTGGCCATCGGCCACACTGAGGCTCCGTATGAGCAAGCGCGAGTAGCCTTCGCTCATGGTGCGCGCCTTCTCACCCACTGCTTCAATGCCATGCCGCCGCTCCTCCACCGGGCGCCCGGCCCGCTTGGCGCACTGGTCGAGCAGGAAAGCGCCTTCGGTGAACTCATCGCCGATGGTCACCATGTCTTGCCGGTCGTGATGCGTGTTCTGGTCCAGGCGCTCGGCCCTGGCCGGACAGTAGTGATCACCGATGCCCAACCTGGGGCTGGTCTCCCACCAGGAACCACCTTCAGCTTTGCTGGCCGTCTCGCCCGGGTCGACCCAGATGTCGCTCGGCTCACTGACGGCACTATCGCGGGTAGTGTGCTCACCATGGATCAGGCGCTGCGCGTCCTTGTGGAGTCCGTCGGTGTGCCGCTTGAAGATGCTGTCCTGATGCTCACGACAACTCCGGCACGCGCTATCGGCGTCGACCAGCGCAAAGGACGTCTTGCCCCAGGGTATGATGCTGACCTCGTCCTGCTCGACCGCAAACTCCGCGTCCAGGCGACCTTCTGTCGCGGACATCTCGCCTTCGCCAGCACCGACTGGCTGGCTCGAGGAGATGACCCAGTGGCCGCGGCTTTGGAGGAAGCTGCGTTGAGACCAGACCTCGAGTGTTCCTCGAGCGAACCAGAGCATGACCTTGGGATGCGTCGATGAACGCAGGTGCAAACTGCAGAAGGAGACGTTCAAGCCCTAGGCGCGTTGCGGTGTGAGTTGTTCATGGAGCGGGAGAACGGAAATGACCGTCCGGTTGCCCCTGCTTCCCCCGCCACGCCAGCTCGAGTTCGGCCCTGCTGGCGAGATTTGGATGCTCGACTGGGACAGCGCGCTTGTCCTGCCAGCCAATGCCGCTGACCGACTCCACTTCGCTGCGCGCCAGCTCCAAGCGGCAGTCCAGCAGGCCACTGGCCTCCCGCTCCCCCTCCGCGCAGCGGCTGACCCGCTCGATGGCACAAACTGCATCGCACTCGTCCTCGGGATGCCGCCGCTCCCGCCCTTTGCTGGTCTTCCGGAGCTCGGCCCAGAAGGTTATGTCCTCCACATCCGGAGTGACCGCGCGATCCTCGCCGCTGTCTCCGAGGTCGGTCTCTCGGCCGGCGTCCAGACGTTCCGCCAGGTCGTCCACGTGCTCGGGCGGCAGCTCCCGGCGCTCACCATCCGTGACTGGCCGGTCCTTCCGCACCGTGGCATCATGCTCGATGTCTCCCGTGGCAAAGTCCCCACCCGGGAGACCCTCTTCCGGCTCGTCGATCTCCTTTCCAGCTTGAAGTACAACCATTTTCAGCTCTATATCGAGCACACCTTTTGGTTCGCGCATCATCCGGAGATCAGTGCCGGCAGCGACCCGCTCACCCCGGACGACATCCTCGCGCTCGATCACTACTGCCGCGAGCGTCACGTGGAGTTCGTCCCCAATCTCCAGTCGTTCGGCCACCAGCGACGCTTGCTCTCCCTGCCACAATACGCCCATCTCGACGAGGTGGGCTGGCGCTGGAGCCTCACTCCAGCGCGGGAGGAGACCTACCAGCTCCTGGATGAGCTCTACGCTGACTTCCTGCCCAACTTCACCTCCTCTTGGTTCAATGTCGACTGTGATGAGACCTGGGATCTCGGCACTGGTCAGTCCAAACCGCTTGCCCGGGAACTTGGGAAAGGACGCCTCTATCTCCGTCACATTCTGCGCCTCCGTGACCTCGCAGCGCGCTATGGACGACGCATCATGATCTGGGCTGACATCCTGCTTCACTATCCGGAGCTTGTCGCCGAGCTTCCGGAGGACATCCTCCTCCTGGACTGGCATTACGAGGCGCAGGAGCAGTACCCCACTGCCGCGCTCCTTGGCTCGCTCGGCCGCGCCTTCTGGGTCTGCCCCGGCACCTCCAGCTGGAACACCCTCTTCCCCCGCATCGCCAATGCCATCGGCAACATCCGCACCTTCGTTCGCGACGGGATCGCCGCTGGGGCGTCCGGCATGCTCCTCACCGACTGGGGTGATTACGGCCACTACCAGGCACTCTCCCTCTCTCTTTATCCCTATGCCGTTGGTGCCGCAGTAGCATGGTCGGGCCCGGATGTGCCACAGGAGACGCTCGATGCAGCGTTCGCGGTGCACCTGTTCCGGCGTCCGCCAGGCGATGCCAGCGTGCAGGCCATCCACGCACTCGGCCGTGCAGTGACCGCACCGACGCTCGGCTTGCCCAACCGCTCGAACAGCGCACTTGCCCTCTTTGATGAGCCACTGGCCGGTCGCTTGATTGACGCCGTGGATCCCACCGCACTCGCCCAGCTGCACGCGGCAGCGCTTGCGGCACTGGAGGCCTGGAGTTCGCTTCCCGAACCACAGTATCGGCTCGACTACACCTTCGCTGCCCGTCTCGTTGCCTTCGCCGCCGAGAAACTCCGCGCGAGCCAGGAGCTCCGCAGGTTGCTCCGCCAGTTGCCCGATCCTGCTGATCCGCCTGCCCGCGCTGACGGTCTGACGCGGCTCGATAGTGCGGTTGCACGCCTTGCGGCACAGCGGGGTCGCCTCGCCTCCCTGTCTGCCGAATTCGAGGCCGGTTGGCTGCGTCATGCCCGTCGCAGCGAGATACACCAGACGCTTGACCGCTTCGCTGCGCTCGACCGCCGTTACCAGGCAGCCTTGGACTGGCTCAGTGCCCAACGGGCGCGGTACGCCGCCGGCGAGCCCATCGATGCGGAATGCAACAGCTATGCCACCGGAGGCTACCGCGCGCTGTGGGAGGAAGGGTTCGCCAACATCCTGGAGCTTGCGCGGTTGGTGGGTGTCGAGGAGTTGCCGCCCGACATTCGTCACTCTCTTGAACATGCCGGACTCCTTGGTGGCCTCTCGACCACCTAGCGGGTCAGCCTTGCGCTCCTGTTCAGGGCAGCTGCTCGTGTTGTGGAGCTCCACCGGGGAATCGGGCAAGGAGCAGGATGCCGGATTGAACTCTCTCGCCTAGCCTTGCTTTCCTGCCCGACTCTTCCCAAACTGCGCCATCTTTGCGATCATGACCCTGTCGGGCATTCCCGTTACCATTCAGGCCAAGCTCGACTCCGTCACTGCGCAACGAGGCGCCGGGTTGGAAGGAGTTGTACCGTGCCAACGACGATCACTCGTCTTGAGGTCTACGATGTCCGCTTCCCGACGTCGCTTACTCTGGCCGGCTCCGACGCCATGCATCCCGACCCCGACTACTCGGCAGCATATGTCATCCTGTATACCGATGCTCCGGGTTTGGAAGGCCACGGTCTCACCTTCACCATTGGTCGTGGGAACGAGCTTTGTGTCGCTGCCGTCCGCTCGCTCGAACCGTTTGTCGTTGGCCAACGCCTGGAAGAGATCGTGGCCGACTTTGGCCGCTACTGGTATCGGCTCACCGCTGATGGTCAGCTGCGCTGGGTTGGCCCGGAGAAGGGTGTTCTGCACCTGGCCACGGCGGCCGTCGTAAACGCTCTCTGGGATCTCTGGGCCCGGGCCGTCGAGAAACCGGTCTGGAAGCTCCTTGCTGACTTGTCTCCCGAAGAACTCGTCCGTCTGATCCCCTTCCGTCACATCACCGACGCTCTTACTCCAGACGAGGCGCTGGACATGCTGCGCCGCCAGGCGCCGTCGCGTGCCGAGCGCGAGCAGGAGCTCCGCCGCGTCGGCTACCCGTGTTACACCACGTCGGCGGGCTGGCTCGGCTACAGTGACGAGCAGGTTGCCGCATTGGCCCGTCAGGCCATCGCGCAAGGCTTCACCGCCATCAAGATGAAAGTCGGTCAAGATCTTGCGCACGACCGTGCCCGCGCTCGTCTCTTGCGCGACGTCATTGGCCCGGAGCGGAAGCTCATGATGGATGCCAACCAACGCTGGGATGTTCCTGAGGCGATCACTTGGATGCGGGAGCTGGCCGAGTTCGATCCCTGGTGGATTGAAGAGCCCACCCATCCGGACGATGTGCTCGGCCACAAGGCGATCGCTGAGGCCATTGCGCCCATCGGCGTCGCGACCGGAGAGCACTGTGCCAACCGCGTCGTCTTCAAGCAGTTGCTCGCCTCAGGTGCCATCCGCTTCTGCCAGATCGATGCCTGTCGGCTGGGTGGCGTCAACGAGGTGCTGGCAGTCCTTCTCCTCGCAGCCAAGTTCGGTGTCCCTGTCTGTCCCCATGCCGGGGGCGTCGGCTTGTGCGAGTACGTGCAGCATCTTTCGATGTTCGACTTCATCGCCGTCAGTGGCACGATGGAGCACCGGATGATTGAGCATGTCGATCATCTGCACGAGCACTTCGTCGACCCGGTGCGGGTGCAGCATGCGCGCTATCTCCCACCGGAACGACCAGGCTACTCGATCGAGATGAAGCGGGAGTCCCTTGAGCAGTACCGCTACCCGGACGGCCCAGTGTGGCAGGAGCTCCTGGCCCGGCGCAGTGCCTAAACGGCGCTGGCGCCGACCTCTCCTCGTGGGACCTGCTGCGGACGCCACTGCGGGGTCGTCTCCCGCAGATTGCACAGCGTCCGAAGCAGAGACCGTCAGAGCCCAGCTACAGTGCGCCCGCCTTCAGCTGCAGTGACGAGAGCGGGTCGCAGTACCCGTCGGTGGAGGGCACCGCAGAAGGGCGCTGCAGTCGGTTCGGCACCGTTTCGGTCGATGGTGTTCAGTGGTCAGTCAGGCGGCACATGGAAAAAGAGGTTGCTCGCGGTACAGAGATCTTGTGATCTGGTTGTAGTGTGGGACGGTTGATGTGGACGGTCCTCCCACTGAGACTCAGCGCTTGAGATCGTCCGAGGGTCACAGGGAGACCTGCAGAGCGATCGCGTCTTCACGGGTGGTCTTTTCGCTAGCCTTCTGCCCCTGGGCTTAGCGGCGTGTGCACCGTCGGTGAGACGAGAGCTCGTAGTACACAGCCGGCTGGACGGGTGCCATCGGTTGAGCGTACAGGGGCAGTGACCTGGGAGTTCGGTCACTTCGTAGCCGGAGGATCGAGGCTATCACTGCGGCCGGTGTCTCTTGGCGAGGTTGTTCCTTCTGTCCGTGATCTGGCGGGAGAGAGATGGCCAGAGCGGGCGTCCCCCAGCGTTGCTCGAGTCGGGAGGTCTCTAGAGTGGGTCGAGACCCGGCGAAGGGGATACAACGCGTCGGTAGTGAGTAGCCGATCGAGACGATCTTCCCATCGTGAAGCCGATGTGGTACTATCGGGGGCGTGAAGACCGTTTTTTCGCATCAGGACACAGTATTGTCCCCACGCACGTGGGGGTGTACCAGGCGCGTCAGTGCTGGAAGCGCCGCCAAATCCTATTGTCCCCACGCACGTGGGGGTGTACCGGGCGCGAAAGACATCTTCTACGACGTCCTCATATTGTCCCCACGCACGTGGGGGTGTACCGTAGCGTGTCGCCAAAGCGTGAACACCCGAAACGTTGTCCCCACGCACGTGGGGGTGTACCGAAATCACGCCAGCCTGGCTCCTGCGCGAGCAAGTTGTCCCCACGCACGTGGGGGTGTACCGTAATACGGCCTGAAAACCTGCCCTTGCAAGCCGTTGTCCCCACGCACGTGGGGGTGTACCGGAAGCAGCCGTGGTCCGTGCGCCACGCGCGGCGTTGTCCCCACGCACGTGGGGGTGTACCGCAGGACGTCGTCGCCATAGCGCGACACACCGAGTTGTCCCCACGCACGTGGGGGTGTACCGGTCTCTTCTGCCGCTGGAACAAGCACGCAATAGTTGTCCCCACGCACGTGGGGGTGTACCGCGGCAGCAA
>DAOTWO010000383.1:0-3421 GCA_034435855.1 Thermomicrobium sp.
GTCAAACGGAAGAACGTGGTGACATACCGGTCAGCCAGGAACGGGTCATCATACATCAGAAGACCTGCTGCATCCGACGACAGCACCTCCCAACAGACGTTGCCGCGGATTGTTCCTCCCGAGAAGACTTCGCGGTCGCTGATCCGGTCCGGGATCACTCCACAGCTGTGCTCGAACGTGCTGTAGGAGACGTTCGCCGGACCGACCGCACGCAGGCGGAAGCTCCCGTCAAAGCGCGCCGAGCCCTGACCGCGATACGTCGCTTCGACCGTTGCGATGAAGAACTGATGTCCTGCAGCCGGCGGTTCGTTGAACATATTCTCGCGCAGGACGAGCTCCGTGGCGTTCGGGATCACCCCGACGACGCGCACCTCCCAGTTGCCGTAGAGAATCGCCGACTCTCCACGCGGAATTGGGTTGTTGCGGCTCCCCCGATCGGGCGCAAGTTCGTAGCGCCAGCGATAGTAGTGCTGCCCCACATTCCCCGCCTCCACCTGCCATCCGGGGGGATTATCCGGCGTGTAGGTCAGAACCCGCCGCTCGAACACTTGAACGAGGACCTGCTTTGGCTGACCACCCACCCGGACCGTCGTCCAATAGGCTTCGGTGATCGGGAAACCCGTTGCGTAGAAGGGATTGGGGAAAAGCGGCCCCTCGCGGAAGAGCCCGTACTCCGCGATCAGCCCGCGGCTGTTCATGAACGCCCAGAACGGTGAGGCGACCGTGTGTTGGGTCTCCGGGACCAGAACCGCAGCAGTCACCCGAGAGCGAGCCAACGCGGGATCCTGTCCAACTGAGCCGTTCCGATCGATGGTGGCCGTGATGACCTGTCCAGTCGGAACGGGAGGAGCGCTCAGGAGGGCACTGAAGCTTGCGTAGGTCGGCGCATCTGGATCGTCTGGATCACCAGCCACCGGGATCTGGGCCGGGCCGTAGTCTTGGAATGTGTTGTCCCCATATTGCCGCCGTCCAGTGACCAGTTCCTTGGCCAAGAGCCCATTCGTGACCCGCCATGGCGAGTCGTACGGCTCATGCTCGTTTAGCTCCATCCGCGTCTTGTCAAAGTACTGCACGGAGCGTGCCCCATCTTCGGCCTCCACATAGCGCTCCCAGAGCGCCGGAGTGAACGGTCCTGGCCCCCACATCCAGGTCCGCGCTGCTCGTCCGGCCTGCACCGGGAGATCAGTGCGTTCCCACGTCTTCCGGAACTCGTAGTGCCCAAACTCCACCTGCTGCGCCTGCACCGGCGCGATCCCTTGGACAGCAACAGCAAGAAGCATCGCGAGGAACAGCGAGAGTCGCCGCATTGCTACACTTCCCCTGTCCATCTCCCGTTTCTACTTTGAGCACGGCACGGGAATAGAGGTGTTCCCACGTCGACGGCAACAGGGGAGAGCGACACCACATCGCCATCGCCCGATCACGTGAAGGGACCGACGGTTTGCCACCAACCACCGCTTGAGAGTAGCCATGGCGTCTCAATGCCCAGCGCAACTGCCACGTTGCGGAACGCTCACCATGGCCGTCTATGGGAACGGACATCTCGAGTTGCGCAGTGCCCCGCGCCGGCACCGAAGTCGACCGAGGCCTCAAGCCCGCGTTCTTCGCTTGACAACGCTCACCCCTTCTGCTACCGTCCCGTCACAGAAAAGAGGACACGGCCGCGGGAGCTCGGGGAAGCCGGGCTGAGAGGGTGGCCCAACCATCTGCCACCGACCGTGGAACCTGACCTGGGTAATGCCAGCGGAGGGAAGGCCGTAGTGATGAGCGCAAGTATCACCCCGCCTGATCTCACCTCTCCTTCACTTCACCAACCGAACCGTGACGCCTGCCGGTCCTGCACGCGGAGTCTCTGCTCCTGGCGATGCCGATGCCCACATCGGCGACGCGCGGCAGGAGGACCACAGTGAAGAGTGCTCCGCTCCACTGGCGGGTCGAGCTCCGCCACGTCACCAAGACGTTCTACCGCGGGCGGCAGGCACTCACCGTGCTCGGACCGCTTGATCTGCGCGTCGCCGACCGGGAATTCGTTGGTCTCGTCGGTCCGTCAGGATGCGGCAAGAGCACGCTGCTCAACGTGATCGCCGGCATCGAGCAACCGACCAGCGGCGAGGTCTGGCTCGACGGCGAACCGGCACCGGAGCGACTCGGTCGCGTCGCCTACATGCATCAGCGCGACCTGCTTCTCCCCTGGCGGACCGTCCTTGACAACGCCATCTTGCCGCTGGAGCTCCGCGGCATACCCCGCCGGGAAGCGGCGGCACGTGCCCTCCCCTGGCTTGAGCGTTTTGGACTCGCGGAGTTCGCACGTGCCTACCCCGCACAGCTCTCAGGCGGCATGCGTCAGCGCGTCGCCTTCTTGCGCACGCTCCTGGCTGACCGTCCGCTCCTCCTCTTGGATGAACCGTTCGGTGCACTCGACGCGCTCACGCGGGCGAGTCTGCAGGAGTGGCTCCTCACCCTCTGGGAAGAGTTGGATCGCACAGTGATCCTCGTCACCCACGACGTCGAGGAGGCGCTCTTATTGAGTGATCGCGTGCTGGTGCTCAGTCCGCGCCCCGGCCGGATCGTGCGCGAGATCGTGGTCGATCTCCCGCGTCCACGTCCCTATGAGATCGTCACCGACCCTCGTTTCGTGCGACTCAAGGCCGAGGTCCTGGCCGAGCTCCGAGCCCGCTCCACCCTGGAGGTACAGCTCAATGGCACGTAACCGCTTGCTTGCTCGTGACCGCATCGTGCCCCTGCTCATCCTGGTCTCAGTGATGGTGGGCTGGGAACTGGCCACCCGCGTGTTTCAGATACCACGCTGGGTCCTCCCACCGCCAAGTGCAGTTGTTCAAGCCCTGATCCGCGATCAGCGGCTCCTCCTGCGCCACCTGACGGTGACGCTGGAGGAGGTCGGGTTGGGACTCGCCTTCTCTGTGCTGCTCGCCATCGTGCTCGCCATCGGCATTGTCAGCTCCCGAGTCGTCGAGCGCTCGGTCTACCCACTCGTCATCGCCTCGCAGGCCGTGCCGATTGTCGCACTTGCGCCGATCCTTCTCATTTGGTTCGGCTACGGCCTCACTCCCAAGGTGATCGTGGTGGTTCTTGTCTGCTTTTTCCCGATTGCCGTGAACTTGGTGGATGGCTTGCGTGGCGTCGATCCGGAATTTGTCGATCTCGTGCGGAGTTTTGGGGGAACATCCTGGCAGACGCTCCGCGTGGTCCGCATTCCGGGCGCGCTACCGGCTTTCTTTTCTGGTCTCCGCGTCGCCGCCGCGGTCAGTGTCATTGGTGCCTTGATTGGTGAATGGGTCGGCTCATCGGCAGGACTCGGCTATGTGATGATTCGTGCTGCCTCGCAGTTCCTCACCGATCGAGTATTTGCTGCTGTGCTCGTCAGCGCCGTCGTCAGTATCGGTCTTTTCGGGATCGTGAG